>NZ_JADPET010000029.1 GCF_015667935.1 Clostridium sp. 1001270J_160509_D11
ATTTCTAAAAGTTTTGGTGCTGGTATTTCTATAACAACATGGTCATCTTCTTTTACAGCATATTTTGCTTTTTCTATATTAATTTTGTTACCTTTGATTTTAACATTTTTTAATTTTTCTAAAACTTTTTTAGCATTTGCTTTTGGAACTTCAACAAATGTATATTTGTCATATATATCTATTGTTCCAACTAATTTTCCAGGTATTCCAGCTTCTCCAGCTATAGCTCCAACTATATCTTTAGCTTGAACTCTTTGTTTTCTACCTACGTTTATGAATAATCTAACCATTCCGTGCTCAGCACCAGTTGAACCTTTTTTAGATTTTTTAGATTTTCTAGCTTCTTTTCTAGATGGTTCTTCGATTATTTCTTCTTTTAATTCTTCTCCCATAGATAACTTAACTAATGCAGCAGCTACTTCTAAAGTTGATAATTCTTCTTCTGCACATAAAGATTCTACCCAGCTTATTTGTTTTGCTAAGCTACTATCTTTAACAGTTTCTTTAACTTGTTTGAAGAATGCAGCAACTTTCTTTTCTTCAACGTCTGCTATAGTAGGTATACCATGTTTAACTAATTTACATTTAGTATATCTTTCTATATCTCTCATTTTTCTCATTTCTTTTCCATATACGAAACTGAAAGATACACCTTCTCTACCAGCACGACCAGTTCTACCTATTCTGTGAACATAGTATTCTTCGTCTTGTGGTAAATCGTAGTTAAATACCATATCTACGTCATCTACATCTATACCTCTAGCAGCAACATCTGTAGCAACTAGTATGTCTATAGTACCTTGTCTAAACTTGTCCATTACGATATCTCTTTGAGTTTGTTTAAGGTCTCCATGTAGTGCATCTGCAAAGTATCCTCTAGCTTGAAGTTCACTAACTAATTCGTCAGAACCTCTCTTAGTATTACAGAATACAACTGATAATTTTGGATTATATACATCTATTAATCTACATAATACTTCTAATTTGTTCGCTCTTCTTGTTTCAATGTAGAATTGTTTTATGTTTGGAACTGTAAGTTCTTTTCTAACTACTTTTATCATTTCCGGTTCATGTTGATATAATTTAGTTAACTCTAAAATTTCTTTTGGCATAGTAGCTGAGAAGAAAGTAGTTTGTCTTTCTATTGGAGTTTGGTTTAATATTAACTCTATATCTTCTCTGAATCCCATGTCTAACATTTCATCAGCTTCATCAAGCACTACCATTTTTACATCATCTAATTTTAAAGTTTTTCTGTTTATATGATCTATTACACGTCCTGGAGTTCCTATTACAACTTGTACTCCACTCTTTAATGCTTTTATTTGTCTATCTATTGGTTGACCACCGTAAACTGGTAATGTTTTAATTCCGCTCTTAAACTTACCAAGCTTTCTTATTTCCTTAGAAACTTGTATCGCTAATTCTCTTGTAGGACATAATACGATTGCTTGTAAATGTTTGTTATTTGGGTCTACTTTTTCAAGTATAGGTATACTGAATGCTGCAGTTTTTCCTGTACCTGTTTGAGCTTGCCCTATAACGTCTTTTCCTGATAAAATAACAGGTATTGACTGAGCTTGTATTGGTGATGGCTCTTCAAATCCTATTTCCGCAATTGATCTTTTTATCTCATCACTAATTGGTAAATCTTCAAATTTTGTTATATTCATATTAATTGTTTATTTCCTTTCCGTTTTCATAATTCCTAACCTATCCCATTATATATTTAAATCATTTATTATGCAAACTTATTTTTTCCGAAAGCAAAACAATTTATACTGATGTGAAATCAACGCTTGTATAGATTAATAACTTCTCAAAGACTTTATCAATCTTTTAACAAATTTGAATAGATAAAAAATCAAAATAATTAAAAGTAAACCCCTTAAAATAATCGCTATCGTCTTAAAAACTAACATCCCAATTATGCCTATAATGACCATCAAGCTACCGTATCTACTATTCATTTTTGCAAATTCTTGTGAATAAAATAACTCATATAAAAAGCTATTTTTTATTTTTATAAAAAAATTATTTTTTTTAGTTTTGTTTAGAGCAAGTTCATTGCCATTATACCTACTCCTATCCCAAATCATTTTATATTGAATTTTGCTAAATAAAATCATACTTGCACCAATTATCGCTATGTAAAAAAATAAATCCATAATAATCCCCCTTATTCTAAATTTTTTATTACTATTTATATAAGTATTGTTATGTTTTTATAAAAATAAAAATATAACTAGTTAAAATCTAGTTATATTTTAAAATAAGTATTAAATCATATATGTATAATAAAGAACAGCTAAATAAGTTATGTACGTTGCCAACATTAATAATCCCTGAAGTCTATATAATTTATGCTTTATAATAGTAGGAATTATTAAAATTAAAACTAAAATTATCATAAAAGGATAATCCACTCTGATATTTTGTGAAAGTATAGGTATTGAATTTGGTATAGATGAAATAGCAATTACGGACACAATATTTAAAATATTAGCCCCTAGGATATTCCCAACACATATCTCATGATGTTTCTTTCTAACCGCTGTAATAGATGAGACTAATTCTGGTAATGAAGTCCCTAAGGCAATAACAGTTAAGCTTATTATTCCTTGAGGTATTCCGATAAAACTCGCTATCTCTACTCCATTATCAACTAATAATCTGGAACCAACTATCATCATAATTAGCCCAGAAAAAAATGATAATGCAATCTTTCCACCAGACATATCACTTTGCTGTGTCATACAATAATAAAGATAATTTTTACTTGTATCATTTAATATTCCCTTATAATTTGTATACATATACAATGCTAAAAGCATTAATAATATACAACCATCGCCTTTAGTAATAGATCCATCTAATCCTAAAATAATTAAAGTTATAATAGATAATAATAATATAGTAGATTTGGATGCAAACATCTTTCTATCTGCTTTAAATGGACTTACAAACACAACCATACCTAAAATTAGCCCAGTATTGCATATTATAGAACCGACTGCATTTCCTAAACTCATTGTTGTATGGTTGTCTATAGATGCAAACAAAGATACTGTAAGTTCTGGCAATGTAGTCGCAAAACTTACTATGGTAGCTCCCAAAATTAATTCTGATATATTAGTCTTCCTACCAATTTCTACAGTAGCATTTATAAAAAAGTCAGCACCCTTAGATATCAACACAAAACCTATTAAAAATAAAATAACTACTATTACCATTGTCATCCCTCCTATATATAATAAATATTCACTTTTGTGAAAAAAATGTATAAGTAATCATGTATTATAACTTTTTATCAAAATTTAAAAGCTAGTATTTGCAAGGCCAAAGGGGTATATTTTTAAATTTTCTAAATTTATTTTCAGATTTTTGTTTAAACTCTATTTAGGCGGGTAAATATAAAAATATAACAAAGGACAACAGATTTTTAATAATTTTATTTTAAAAATCTTGTATACAATATACTTGATATATGATATTATAAACGTATAAAAACGAAATATATCTAGCTAGATTTTTTAATATTTTTTATAGGAATATAAATTCCTACAAGTTACAAAATAAATAATAATTAAAATAGTATCCAAACTATATAAGACATTTAGGAGGAAGCTTACATGAATAACGCATGGCAAGGATTCAAACAAGGTAGATGGACAAAAGAAATAGATGTTAGAGGATTTATCCAAGCTAACTACACTCCATATGAAGGAGATAGTTCTTTCTTAGCTGGAGCAACTGAAAATACTACAAAACTTTGGGATGAAGTTTTAGAATTATTCAAAAAAGAAAGAGAAAATGGTGGAACATTAGACGTTGATACAAAAACTGTATCTGCTATAGACGCTTATGCTCCTGGTTATATAGATAAAGATTTAGAAACAATAGTAGGTTTACAAACTGATGCACCTTTAAAAAGAGCTATAATGCCTGAAGGTGGTATAAGAATGGTTGAAACTTCTTGTAAAGCTTACGGATTCGAATGTGATCCACAAGTAAGTGAAATATTCACTAAATACAGAAAAACTCACAACCAAGGTGTTTTCGATGCTTATACAACAGAAATGAGAGCTGCTAGAAAATCTGGTATAATAACTGGTTTACCAGATGCTTACGGTAGAGGTAGAATAATAGGTGACTACAGAAGAGTTGCTTTATACGGTGTTGATAGATTAATAGAAGATAAAATGCAACAAAAGCTTTCTTTAGAAGTTTCTTGCATGGACGAAGATGTAATAAGATTAAGAGAAGAATTATCTGATCAAATAAAAGCTTTAGAAGCTTTAAAAAGAATGGGTGAAAGCTACGGATTTGATATATCAAAACCAGCTACTAACTCAAGAGAAGCTGTACAATGGTTATACTTCGCTTACTTAGCAGCTATAAAAGATCAAAATGGTGCTGCAATGAGTATCGGTAGAACTTCTACTTTCTTAGATATATACTTCGAAAGAGATTTAAAAGCTGGATTAATAACTGAAGAAGAAGTTCAAGAATTAATGGACCACTTCGTTATGAAATTAAGAATGGTTAAATTCTTAAGAACTCCAGATTACAATGATTTATTCTCAGGTGACCCAACTTGGGTAACAGAATCAATAGGTGGACAAGGTATAGATGGTAGAACATTAGTAACTAAAAACTCATTCAGGGTTTTAAATACTCTTTACACTCTTGGACCATCACCAGAACCAAACTTAACAGTACTTTGGTCTAACCACTTCCCACAAGGATTCAAAGATTTCTGTTCTCAAGTATCAATAGATACAAGTTCAGTTCAATATGAAAACGACGACTTAATGAGACCATACTGGGGAGATGACTACGGAATAGCTTGTTGTGTATCTGCAATGAAAATAGGTAAACAAATGCAATTCTTCGGAGCTAGAGTTAACTTAGCTAAAACATTATTATACGCTATAAACGGTGGGGTTGATGAAAAATCAGGTGCTCAAGTAGGACCAAGATTTGAACCAATAACTTCTGAATACTTAGATTACGATGAAGTAATGGCTAGATTCGAACCATTCACTGATTGGTTAGCTAACTTATATGTAAATACATTAAACATAATCCACTACATGCATGATAAATATTCATATGAAGCTTTAGAAATGGCTTTACATGATAGAGATGTATTTAGAACTATGGCTTGTGGTATAGCTGGTCTTTCAGTTTGTGCTGACTCTTTATCAGCTATAAAATACGCTAAAGTTAAAGCTATAAGAAATGAAGAAGGCGTAGCAGTTGACTTCGAAATAGAAGGAGACTATCCAAAATACGGAAACAACGATGATAGAGCTGATGAAATAGCTTGCTACTTAGTTGAGTCTATGATGAACAAAATAAGAAAAAATAAAACTTATAGAAATTCTTATCATACTCAATCAGTTCTTACTATAACTTCAAACGTTGTTTACGGTAAGAAAACTGGTAACACTCCAGACGGAAGAAGAGCTGGACAACCATTTGCTCCAGGTGCTAACCCAATGCACGGAAGAGATAACAGTGGTGCATTAGCTTCATTATCATCAGTAGCTAAATTACCATACGAACATTCACAAGATGGTATATCAAATACTTTCTCTATAGTACCAGGTGCTCTTGGAAAAACTAAAGAAGAAAGAATTACAAACTTATCATCAATGATGGACGGATACTTCGGACAAAACGCTCATCACTTAAACGTAAACGTGTTCGATAGATCAACTTTAGAAGATGCAATGGAACATCCAGAAAAATATCCTCAATTAACTATAAGAGTTTCAGGATATGCAGTTAACTTCATAAAATTAACTAAAGAACAACAATTAGATGTTATAAACAGAACTTTCCATGGTAAAATGGCTTAATATTTAATTAAAATATAATTAAAATTAAATTACAATAACAACAAAGCCCCAAAGAACTGTAAAGTTCTCTGGGGCTTTGTCTTATATAAATTATTTTTTTAGTAGACATTTCTAAATTATTGATTTATAATAATCTCATAATACTACTTAATGTATACAATATTCCAATAGATTTTAGAAATTCTACTTAATTATTATTTCTTACACAGAATAATAAATATCACTTTAGAAAATTATATTTACAGATATAATAATCTAATTCTATATGGAGGCTTGAATATGTTAAAAGGAAGGGTTCACTCAATTGAAACATTTGGAACAGTTGATGGTCCAGGTATAAGATATATAATATTTTTCCAAGGTTGTCCACTAAGATGTAAATACTGTCATAACAGAGACACTTGGAAACCAAATTGCGGAAAGGAATACACTTCTGATGAACTAGTACAAGATATAGTAAAATATCAATCATACATGCAGTTCTCTGGTGGTGGTGTAACAGCATCAGGTGGAGAAGCTACTCTACAAGCTGATTTCGTTGCAGAACTATTCGCAAAATGTAAAGAATTAGGCATACATACATGTCTTGATACAGCAGGATTTGTCGATATCGAAAAAGTTGATAAATTATTAGACTACACTGACCTTGTTTTATTAGATATAAAACATATAGACAATGAAAAATGCAAAAAACTAACAGGTGTTGGTAATGAAAAAGCACTTAAATTAGCAAAACATTTAGATGAAAGAAATATCCCTGTTTGGATTAGACAAGTTCTTATCCCAGGTATAACAGATGATCAAGCCGATTTAGAAAAATTAGGACAATTCATCTCTACTCTAAATAATGTTGACCGTGTTGAATTTTTACCATATCACGGTATGGGAATTCACAAATGGGAGAACATGGGATTTGAATACGAACTTAAAGACGTACAAGAACCTACTGCTGAAGAAGTTAAACGTGCTAGTGATATTGTTGAATCATTCGGTGTAGAAGTTCATAATAATAAAGTTGCTAAATAGTATCCATCTTGGATATTATTATAGATAAGTCAATGCATTATTTTATTAATGTATACTTTAAAAGCATATAAAGATTCTATGATTTATCAAATTAATATAATTTTTATATGTAATTAAAATGCCCTTATATATTTTTAAAGTTATTAAACTTTATAATTTTTTTATACTTTGGAAGTCTGAATAAGACTTCTTTTTATTTTACAAAAAATAAGACATTAAAAAGTGCATCTTTAGATACTATCTGTATCTCAGATGCACTTTTTTATTATTAATACCCTATTTAAATTATATAGTGTAGTTTTCTGAAGTCTCTAAAAGCATAAATCGTGATAAAAATTGTTTTGTTCTATCTTCTTTTGGTCTTGTAAATATTTCTTTTGGAGTCCCCTGCTCTACTATAACTCCCTTATCCATAAATACAACTCTATCTGCTACATCTCTAGCAAATGCCATTTCATGCGTTACTACTATCATTTTATGGACGATAACAAGACCTTCCATCACATTTTCTATAAGGGTTTTATGGCTGAATAAGTTATAATTTTGAAATACCATTGCTGTATTTCTTCTTAAATCTATTATCTTCTTTTTTTGATTTTTTCCGATATCTTGGCAATCTACGATATGACCATCGATATCAATAATTCCTTTGTCTGCAGTCTCTAAAAAGTTTAAACATCTTAAAAATGTTGTTTTGCCAGAACCACTAGGCCCTAAAATTGCAACAACTTCACCCTTTTTTATCTCCATATTTATTCCCTTTAATACCTCAACATCTTCAAACGATTTGTGTAAATTTTTTATACTTACTACAGTAGTTTTATCCATATTAATTAACAAATATAAAATTAAATCTTGATTATAATAAATAAAATTCAATAAGTAAAATTTAATTTTATATCCCCTTTCTTATTTATTATTTATTTCATTTACTGCCCTCTCCACTCTATCTAACGCTTCTGTCAAAGTTCTTCTTGTGCAGGCAAAATTGGCTCTTAAATATCCATCTTTACCGAAGTCTTTTCCATTTGAAAAATTAACACCTGCTCTCTCTCTGAAAAATTCCCATGGATTTTCTAAATTAAGCTCAGTCGGGTCTATCCACGCAAGATAAGTCCCTTGGTTGTGATTAATAGATAAACCATCTATATTAGATATTCTATCTTCTAAATAATCTCTATTGTCTTTTAGATAGTCTAGTAGTTCCTCTCTCCAATCATCACATTCAGTATATGCCGCTTTTATCGCCTTTATTGTCAGTGCATTTGGTGTTGCGAACAATCCATTTGCTAATTTTCTGTATTTCTCTCTTATTTCATCATTTGGAATTATTGAAAATGCAAAAGGTATTGCTGCTATATTGTATGTCTTTCCTGCACTTGTAAAAGTAATACTTCTATTTTTCATCTCTTCATTTATTGTAAATGCTGGTATGTGATTTCCCTCGAAAATAAGTTGACTGTGTATCTCATCTGATATAAGAAGTAAATCATGCTCTATTATAAACTGTGATAATCTATCTAGTTCTTCTTTTGTAAATACTCTCCCAACTGGGTTGTGTGGGTTACAAAGTACAAATGCTTTAACATCATTATCAATTTGTCTCTCCATTTCATCCCAATCGAAAGTATAAACTCCATCTACTTTAGTTAAAGGTATTTCTTGATATTCACAATTAGCTTCTTCTGGCAATTTTCTTATATGCGAATACATCGGCGTGTTATAAAGTATTTTTCCACCTGCAAGTCTGCATGCTAAGTTGCTTCCTGGCATAAGACTAGGAACCCATACTATCCAATCTTTATCTATTTCATAGTCATAATTCTTTTTATAATAATCTACTACTACATCTTTTAACTCCCAATCATGTGAAGTATAACCAAAAATTCCATGATCAACTCTATCTTTTATTGCATCAATAATCTTTTGTGGAGCTTTAAAGTCCATATCTGCAATCCAAAGAGGTATATAGTCTCCCCCTTGATAGTCCCATTTTGCGCAATGTGTATTTTTTCTGTTTATTTCAGCATCAAAGTCGTATTTTTTCATCTTATCTTCCCCATTTTTTTAAATTTATTTTTACGTTTTATTAATCGTATTCCCCACGTATTAAATTTTGTTTTACTAATTCCCCTTTACCTATTTTTTCAACCCTCTCATCAAGCTTACTTTTTATAAGTACTTTCTTGCTTTTAAAATCTATTTTGTTTTCTAGTTTTTTAGTTGCAAATTCTATAACTAAGCACACCCCCCAATATACCAACGCTGCAGCTATATAAACTTCAAAATATCTGAGATTTCTCCCACTTGCTACTTTTGCTGCTCCCATAATATCCTGAACAGCCACTGTAAATGCCAACGATGTATTTTTCAATAATCCTATAAGTGTATTCCCCAGTATTGGCAATGCTACTAAAAGTGCTTGCGGAAGTATGACTCTTCTCATAGTTTGAAAATTGGTCATACCTAATGACATAGCTGCCTCTATTTCATTTTTGTCAATTGATAATATTGTAGCACGTATTGTCTCAGAAAGGTACGCTGCTTCATTTAATTTATATTTCTGTAGTTTTATTTTCTAACTCATCATCGAACTTTAATTCACGAAGGTATTTATAGTAAGATTTTATATTATTTAAGGCTGCTACTGGATTATTTCCTAATAATCTATCTTTTACAATTAAAGTAGTTGTTTTTTAGCACCTAATTTTTTAGCCCATCGAATTGTCTCTTCTACACGAGATGCTCTACAGTAAAAATCAGCTTCTATCTCGGCACTTGCCCTAGCTATTTTTAAATTTTCTTCGTCGTCTAAATAATTTTTTTTGCTTTCATCTACTTCTTCCTTACTTAGAGTTTTTGATACACAAAAACTTGGGTATTTGTTTTTCCCAGTTGAACATTTTTTAACACTACAGTCTACACATGTAAAACACTTATTATTTTCCATCTTATCCCCCCATATTTAATTAATTATTTTTATTCTCCCCTATTTCCTACTATGTTAGTATGATTAATATGTTTTAAATAGTAGTATACTTTACCAATATATGTCAACATTTTTATTATACTTTTTAAAATACTTTATTTAATAAAGACAAATTCACCTCATTCATAGAGCCAATGACTTCGTCCGCTTCTTAAGATAATACGCTTGAAATTAAAAAAAGCAATATATAAAGATCTGTATATCTTTATATATTGCTATCTTTTATTATATTAAATTTATAAGAATACTTTTACCTATAACTACTCCAATTAAACTAAGTATAACATTTAAAATTATATTTACCATTGCACTTATATAACTTCCATCAGAGAAAAGACCTACTGTCTCATAACTAAATGTAGAAAAAGTAGTAAGCCCTCCCATAAGTCCTGTAGTTAAGAATAATTTCATTTGTGGCGAAATCACATTAGTTTTTGAATTTAATTCTAAAATAAATCCTATAAGTAATCCGCCTAAAATATTTACAAATAATGTTCCTATAGGTATTCGTCCAGTAAAAAACTTAGATGCCTGCATTGATATAAGATATCTGGATATAGCACCTATAAATCCACCCAAACCAACACACAAAATCTCCATAATTACTAAATACTCTCCCTAGAATTCTATAATTTCAACTTCCATTTTTTCTATAGCATCAGCTATTAAACCTTCTACATCTAAAGATGCTTCGTCAGCTTCTATTCTGTCTAATTTAGGTTTTGTAACTGGTCTTTTTGGAGCAAATACTGAACAACAATCTTCTTCTGGTATTATTGATGTTTCAAATGTTCCTATAGTTTTAGCTACATCGATTATTTCAGTTTTATCCATTGCGATTAATGGTCTGAAAACTGGCATACTTACAGATGCATTTGTACAAGTAAGACCTTGTATTGTTTGTGATGCAACTTGTCCTATACTTTCACCAGTAACTAATGCGTCACATCTTCTTAATTTACCTACTTCTTCAGCTATTCTCATCATAAAACGTCTAGATATTATAGTCATAGCTTCTTCTTTACAGTTTGCACCAACAGCTTTTTGTATTTCTAGTAAGTTAACTTTATGAAGTCTAACTTTTCCACAGTATTTAGCTAATATTCTTGCTAAATCTCTTACTTTTTCCATTGATTTTTCGCTTGTGAAAGGATATGTGTGGAAGTGTATACATTCAACTTCTACCCCTCTTTTTGCAACCATCCATGATGCAACAGGAGAGTCTATACCACCAGATAATAAAGACATAGCTTTACCATTAGTTCCTATTGGAAGACCACCATAACCAGGCACAGTATCACTATAAGCTACTACATTGTGCTCTCTAAGTTCACATTTTATTTTTGTTTCTGGATTTCTTAATTCAACTGGTATTTTTCCTTCAGTTTTGCTTAATAAGTATCCACCTATATCTATACTCATTTCTTGAGATGTCATTCTGAATGACTTATCTCCTCTTCTACTTTCAACTTTGAAGTTTTTGCATCCTTGTTCTATTTTTTCTTCTAAAACTTTTAATGCAGTCTCTTGTAATAATTGATAAGCTTCTTCGATATCGTCTGATTTTCTGTCTAATTTTATAACTGGACATACTCCAACTATACCGAATACTTTTTTAACTTCTTCCATTACTTCTTCATAGTCGTAGTCACCAAGTTCAACATAAACTCTTCCGTATTCTTTGTATACATCGAATTTACCTAATGGTTTTAACATATTTTTTATGTTTTTTATTAATTTATTTTCGAATATATATCTGTTTTTTCCTTTGATTCCTATTTCTCCGTATTTTACAATTAACGCGTTATACACTTTCTCACGTTGCCAAAATTATTATCCTGGCATACTCCTTTCTTTTAATTATCTTCCTCTTTATTTTTACTCTATTTCTAGATTTTATTTATATACTATCTTCTTCTTCCTATTATCATTCTTAAATCTGATACAGATTCTTTTAAAACTTTAATAGTTTCTAGTATTTCTTCTTTTGTATTTAAATCGCTTAAACTAAATCTTATAGCTCCTTCAATTTCTTCTGGAGTTAAACCTATAGCATTTAGTACATGACTTCCCTTTTTCTTAGAAGAACATGCAGACCCTGTAGATACATAGATTTCTTTTTGTTCTAAATAATGAAGAAGAACTTCTCCTCTAACTCCTCTAAATGAAACATTTAAAACATGACAGACACCATCTTCAGGTGTATTTATTTTAACATCATCTATATTAGCTAATATTTCTTCTTTTAAAAGATCTCTAAGTTCTCTTATTTTGTCTATAGTCCCTTCTAAATCTTTATTTATAACTTTAACAGCTTCACCAATTCCGTATATTCCTGGTACATTTTCAGTTCCTGATCTTATTCCGATTTCTTGTCCTCCACCAGTAAGAAGTGGTTTTATTCTGTTGTTTTCTTTTACATACATAAATCCAATTCCCTTAGGACCATGTAATTTATGACCGCTGACACTCATAAAATCAATATTATATCTTGATGGTCTAAACTTAATTTTTGCATAAGATTGTACCGCATCTACATGTAAATATATTTTTTCGTCTAAAGATTTTAAGTATTTTCCGATTTCTTCTATAGGTTGTATAGTTCCGATTTCATTATTAACATGCATTATAGACACTAATATAGTTTCTTTTTTGATTGCATTTTTTAAATCTTCTATAGATATTTTTCCATCTTTATCAACTGGTAAATATGTTACTTCAAATCCTTCTGATTCTAAATCTTTAAGAGTATCTAAAACTGAAGGATGCTCTATTACTGTTGATATTATGTGGTTTTTAGTCTTTTTATTTAATCTTGCCACACTTCTTATGATGGTATTGTTACATTCAGTACCACCTGATGTGAAATATATTTCATTTTCTTTAGCACCTAAACTTCTCGCTATGTTTCTTCTTATTTCTTTTATTTCTCTTTCAACTTCTATACCTTTTTTGTGTATAGATGAAGGATTTCCATATTGAGTAGTAAGAGCTAGAACCATTTTATCGACAACTTCTTGATATGGTTTTGTTGTTGCACTATTATCTAAATAAATTTCCATATTACTACACCGTCCTTTTTATCAAATATTTATATAAATTTATACAATAATTCGTTTATATTCGAGCTTTTAGATAAAAAATCTAATCTATCTGAATGACTTATATATTATACCATTAAAGCCTTTAATTTTTAAGGTTTTAGGATTAAAAATATTATCTTTTGACTGTAAATAAATTCACTTAAATTTATTCCCTAGCATTTCTGTATAATTTTTTCCAATCAATTAATTTCTGTATTATGATTTTATTTTTTTCTTAATATTTTATATTTTAATAATAAATAATTATCAAAGTATTGGTAATACTATATAAAATTACGATTTTTCTAATTACCAAAAAATACCATTTGATTTTTATGTCGAATTTTGCTATTATAAATTTAAGGTTATCCCCCAGATAGCCATACTAATATTTCTATTCGAATACCCCTTTTGAGAATAGACTTTATATTATTTATTATTGTTAAATTGAAACGGAATCAGTTTGACCCCTTAAAAAAAGAGCTTCCCCTGGCTCTTTTTTTGCTATTAAAAATAGAGAAGTGTTTATCACTTCTCTATTTTTTTATGTAATATTATGATTAGAAATATAGTCTATACATTCATTCAAATCTATTCCAACTAAATTTATTTTTATTTTTTTATTATTTAAGGTATTTATTATTATCGTGTCTTTGTAGTCTTTATTTATTTCGTCTTGATTGTATAAAGGATAAATAACTTTAATTGTTATGTTGTTATTTAATAATGCTTTAATTTTAAAGCCTTTGCAATCATTTTCCTACGTGTAAACTTTATTTTTTACGGAATTTTCGCCTATTTGTTTAATTTTTTAATTAATAAGTGTCATATTTTCTAATTTTATTATGTAAAAACAAAAAAATAATTAAATTATCATCTATCGGTATAAAATCAAGCATTAATCCCAAATATAAAAGATGTACATAATTGAAAACATATTATAAAATATTAAATGTAATTATATTTGACATTCGGAGGTGCATTATGCCAATTAAGAAAAAAGTAGCTGTTGTTTTCACTGGTGGAACAATATCTATGACAATAGATCCAGAACTTGGAGCGGCTATACCTAGTTTATCTGGAGAAGAAATATTATCTTTAGCAACTAACATAAACAAAGTTGCTACAATAGAAGGTCACAATTTTGACGAAATACCAAGCCCTCACATGAGCTTTGAAAAATTAATGGAATTAAAACATTATATAAATAATCTATTAGAAAGAGAAGATATATGCGGTGTTGTTGTTACTCACGGTACGGATAGTTTAGAGGAAACTGCATATTTCTTAGATTTAGTTATAAATACTGAAAAACCTATAGTC
The DNA here is from genome assembly GCF_015667935.1 of Clostridium sp. 1001270J_160509_D11. Taxonomy (GTDB): domain Bacteria; phylum Bacillota; class Clostridia; order Peptostreptococcales; family Peptostreptococcaceae; genus Intestinibacter. The sequence continues at coordinate 14,289 of NZ_JADPET010000029.1, forward strand.
GTTACTGGAGCTATGAGAAGTAGTTCTGAACTTGGATACGACGGATCTAGCAACTTATCTGCAGCAGTTTGTACGGCAATATCAGATTCTGCTGTTGGTAAAGGTGTTCTTGTTGCTATGAACAACGAGATCCTTCTTGCATCTGAAGTTACAAAAACAGATACACTTTCATTAAATACTTTCCAATCACCAGCTCACGGTCCTTTAGGTATAATAGACTGTAACCAACTTTTATTATTAAAAGATGCATCTAAAAAGACGTTTATAGATACTGATAAATTTGAATCAAAAGTTGCTTTATTCAAATCAGGTCTTGATATGGGCGATGATTTAATAAAATTCGCTGCTGATAGCGGATATAAAGGTATAGTAATCGAAGGTATGGGTAGAGGAAATATACCACCAGAAATGTTTAGAGGTATTGAATACGCTAGAGAAAAAGGTGTAGAAGTAGTACTTGTTTCAAGATGTTTAACTGGTAGAGTTTATGACTCTTACGGTTACTTAGGTTCTGGACGTGATTTAAAAAATATAGGATGTATATTCGGCGGAGATTTACCAGGTCAAAAAGCTAGAATAAAACTTATGTTAGCTTTAGGTAAAACTAATGATTCACAAGAAATAAAAGATTACTTCGAAAAAGGAGTATATTGTTAATATATAACTGACTTAGATTTTTAATAAAATCTATAACCAAAAAGAAAAGGAGGTTATTAAAATATTAATCGATTAGTATTTTAATAACCTCCTTCTGTTTATCTAAAGCAACGGAATCTTTGATTCGTTGGCGCCATGAGCGCAGCGAATTTTATAGTATTTTTGAGAAGAATTCTCTTGCTCTTTCGTGTGTTGGATGCTCGAAAACAACTTCTGGTTTGTCGTCTTCAATTATCTTTCCTCCATCTACAAATAGCAGTCTATCTGATACTTCTTTTGCAAATCCCATCTCATGTGTTACTATAGCCATTGTCATACCATCTTCTGCTAATTCCTTTATAACATCTAAAACTTCTTTTACCATTTCTGGGTCAAGAGCTGATGTAGGCTCATCAAATAACATCATATCAGGTTCCATCGCTAATGCTCTAGCTATTGCTATTCTTTGTTTTTGACCACCTGATAATTGTGATGGATAAGAGTCTTTTTTGTCTAATAATCCTACTCTTTCAAGTAATATCTCTGCCTTTTTGTTGGCATCTTCTCTGCTTAATTTTTTTAATCTCATTGGTGCCAAAGTAATATTGTCTAAAACAGTCATGTTAGGAAATAGATTAAAGTTTTGGAATACCATACCTATTCTTTGTCTAATTTCATCAATATTCACTTTTTTATCTGTAATATCTGTTCCTTCAAATATTATTTGCCCCTTTGTTGGAACTTCTAATAAGTTCATACATCTAAGTACTGTACTTTTTCCAGAACCACTTGGTCCAACTATTGTTACTATTTCACCTTTTTTGATTTCTAAATCAATACCTTTTATTACTTCTAAATCTCCAAATGATTTATGCAAATTCTTTATATTTATCATTTTATCACTTTCCCTTATTAATTTGATTTAGCTAGTTTCTTTTCTAATATACCAACTAATTTTGATAATATTGTTGTTAATACAAGATATATAACTGCTGCAGCTATATATGGTTCCATAGGTCTATAAACTGCTGTAACGACTATACCTGCTTTAAACATGATTTCTTGAGTTCCTATAACTGAAAGAACTGATGACTCTTTTACTAATGTTATAAATTCGTTTGCTAATGCTGGTAATACGTTTTTAACAGCTTGTGGTACTATTACAAATCTCATAGTATCTGCATATCCTAAACCTAATGATCTACTAGCTTCCATTTGCCCTTTATCAACTGATTGTATTCCTGATCTAAATATTTCTGCTATATATGCACTTGAGTTTATTGATAATGCAAATGCACCTGCGATAAATTTAGATGATATAGGCCCTATATCTGGGAAATCTATACCTACTTGTGGTAAACCAAAATAAATAATAAAAACTTGAACAAATAAAGGTGTTCCTCTTAATATTTGTACATAAGCACTAGATAAAAGCTTTAGAACTTTAAAATTTGACATTTTCATTAGACAAATCAATAAGCCAAGTACAAATCCTACTACTAAAGATACTAATGATACTAAGATAGTATATTTAGTACCTTCTAAAAGTACCCCATAGTATCCATTTAATATACTAAAATCCATAATCACATCTCCTAATTTAATTGCCTATTATTCTGCTAATTTTAAAGCTTCTTCCATGTATTTATCCATATCTCCACTATCTTCTAATCTTTTTATAGTGTCATTTATAGATTTTAAGAATGAAGTATTATCAACATTTTTACTAGATTTTTTGACTGCTGCAGCAGCAGTTTCTGCAACATCATCACCTACTGTTGTTTTACATATTGCTATATGGTCGTATTTTTTAATGTTTATTTGAGCAACTGCCTTACCAGTAACTATGACATCTATTTTACCGTTTTGAAGTTCTAACATTAAATCTGGTATTCTTTTTAATTGAGTTGCATCAGTTATTCCTAATGTATTAGTAACATAATCTGCTTGAGTTGATCCTTTTTGTACCCCTACTTTTAATTTTTTCAAATCATCTGAACTTTTTATAGAATCTTCTTTACCTTTTGCAACTATACAAACATTGCTATTTGTGTAGTATATTTCAGAGAAGTCCACACTTTTCTTTCTTTTTTCATCTGGTGTCATACCAGCTAAAACTATATCAACTTTATCAGCTTGTAATGCTCCCAATAAACCATCAAAGTCCATATCTTCGTATTCAACTTTTACTCCTATATCTTTTGCAATCTCTTGAACTACGAAATCATCAAATCCAACGATTTTATCTTCTCCATCTACAACTTTATGGAATTCATATGGAGAATATTCAGCACTTGTACCTACTTTCAATACCCCTGCATCCTTTATTTGTTGTAACTTATCTGTTTGGGCACTTGAACTTCCTGATGAACTACTGCATCCAACTAATCCCATAACCATCATTGCTGCTAATCCTGTTGCTAATAATTTTTTTAATTTCATTATTAATTCCCCCTTGTTCCTATATAAAAATTTGTATAAAAAAAGTCCCTTAGTTAAAAAACTAAGAGACGAATTACCGCGTTACCACTCTTTTTGATAATTAAAAATAAAATCTTAATTATCCACTCAAGCCTTTAAGGCAGGCATACCTCTTATCCTACTGTTATTTCAGATAGTCTTCTCCAAAGCTCTCTTCACAATAAACTCCATTGCTGACTCACACCATACTCAGCTCGCTTTAATTTATATTTATGCTACTTTCTTTTTCACAGAATTATTTGTATTAAATTAATACTAATTATAAGATATATTTTCCATTTTTGTCAATTATTTTAAATAATTTTAATTTATTTATTTTATATTATTCTTAATATTCTTATATTATTCTTATAATTTTCTTTCTTAAGCATATTTTATAGTCTAAAGTCTTTGTAGAATTTTTAAATTTTACAGTTATCATGTTGTTTTTCTTTTCTATTATTTTTCCCTCTTTAAAGGTGCTGTGATATACTTTATCTCCAACGCTAACTTGCTTTAATTCAGAGTTTAGTGGTTCTTCTATTTCGTTTATAAATCTAGAAATAGATACTTTTTTACCATATTTATTTTGTGGGCAACTTATGCATAATCTATCTTTAGCCCTTGTGATTGCAACATACATAAGTCTTCTTTCTTCTTCTATTTGTTCATCTCGTTTTTCATCATCTTCTATATCGTATGACTTTTCATGAGGTATAGTCCCATCGTTTACTCCGATTATATACACATTGTCAAACTCTAAACCTTTTGCACTGTGCATAGTTGTAAATATTACTCCATTTACTTCTTTGTGCTTTTGATTTTCTTGTAATTCATCTTTTACCTTTTCTATATGGTTTAGATATTCTTCGATAGTTTGGAAGTTTGATGAAGAACTTTCAACCTCGTTAAGTATTTCGATTAAGCCATTTGGTTTTATTTTTCTATTCATACAATAATCTAATATATACTTATCATAGTCTAGCGTGCTTCTTATATAAGAAATTGCATTTTTTGGCGATAATGCTTTTAAATAACTTAAATCTATTTCTAAGTCAGTTATTGTTTTTACTTGTTTTTGGTGTAAGTTACACTTTGTTATTAAAGCATTTAAGAAGAATTTTTCATCTTTTACTGAGTTTATGCTTTCTCTAGATATATATCTAAAAGGTTTGTTGATTATTCTTATCCAGTCTTGGTTTGAATCTGGGTCAATTGCTAATTTTAAGTATGATAATATATCTTTTGCTGCCCAGTGGTCGTATATCGTAACGACAGAATCTCTAATTACAAACGGAATCCTCATATCCATAAATACATCTACTAATGCTCTCGACTGGATATTTGTTCTGTATATTACAGCAAAATCATCATACTCAACATAATCTTCCTTTACCTTTTCTAGTATATCCTTGGCTATTTGTATAGCTTCATCTTCCGAATCTTTTGGAGTTAAATATTCCACATTTCCCTTTTCATCTTGGGCACATTTGATAACTTTATTGTATCTATTTTGATTTTTGTCAATTAATCTATTTGCAGTGCTTATTATTTCTGATTTTGACCTATAATTTATATCTAGTCTGACTTCTTTTGCCTCTTTAAAGTAGTCTTTAAATTTAAGTAAGAAATCTGGTCTTGAACCTCTAAATCCGTATATACTTTGGTCCTCATCTCCCACTACAAATATATTTTTATCTTCACCCGCAATTAATTTTAAAACTTCAAACTGAACTTTGTTAACATCTTGGAACTCATCTACTAAAATATATTTGTATACATTTCTCACAATTTCAAGCACTTGAGGATTGTTTTGTAATAAGTAGTATGTTCTGATTAACATATCGTCAAAGTCTATTTTTTTGATTTCATCTTTATAATTTTCATACATATTGTATGTATTTATAAATTCGTCTTTTGTAAGTACTTCAGAGTGAAAATCAGACTTGTCCATAAGCTCATTTTTTACATATGAGATTTCATTTATAACTTGGCCTATAAGCTCATCATCTTCCCCATTTTCTACATTTAGACTTTTTAAAATCCCTTTAAGTGCGAAACGTTTTGTCTTTTCGTCCAAAATACTATCTAAATTCATCTTTTCAAATTTTCTAAGAATCCTGAAAAATATCGCATGAAACGTACCGAAAGTTACCTTATTCATTCTAAAATCATTGCATATACTTAAGGCTCTGTTTTTCATCTCGATTGAAGATGCCTTTGTAAAACTTATCGCAAGGATTCTAGTCGGTGGTATACCTTCGTTCATGACCATATTCACAATTCTATAAGTTATTACCCTTGTCTTTCCTGACCCTGGCCCAGCCAATACCATACATGGTCCATCGACATGATTTACTGCTATTTGCTGATTTTTATTTAAATTATCTATATCTATCATATTTTCCACCTTAATGTATTAAAAATTATCACGACAATATAAAAATATACTGTCGTGATTTTATCAAATTATCTACATCATCATATTATATCAAATATACGATCAAAAATATCCTTATTTAATTGTTCTCTTATTTTGATATAAAAATACATCAAAATAAGCACTTTCATAAATATAATTTTATTTTAGCAAAAATTAATAACAACTAGCCTTCTTGCTTATATCATCTAGCACATTTGGAGCTGTTTTTTCATTTGTCATAACAGTCACCAAATCACCAGCGAGAAGTAGAGTCGACCCACAAGGTATTATTTCCTTTTCACCTCTAAGTATTGATACAACTAGACACCCCTCTGGCCATGCAATATCTTTTATATAATTGTTATCCATTACACTTCCCAACTCTACAGAAACCTCAACTAATGTCTTTTTGTTATAACTTCCTTCCAAAGAAAGATGATTACTTTGTAAAATTCTATCTAATAATGCCTCATAAATCGGTTTTGTATTTAATAAGTCAGAAACTAAAAGAGCAACTAATGACACAACTGCTAGAGAAAGTAAGTGATTAAGTGAACCTGTCATCTCAGATATTAATATAATCGCTGTTATTGGCGATTTTACTATAGCTGCAAAATGCCCAGCCATTGCTATTACTATAAAGTTTAATAAATAATGTGATGGGATATTGAAATAAGTAACCATGATAATACCTACTAAATCTCCAACTAAAGAACCTAAAGTTAATAATGGGAAGAATATACCTCCTGGCGCTCCAGAACCAAAGCATATAAAAGTAAATATAAATTTAATTATTATGTAAAATACTAATAATTTCGTCGATATATTTAAATTTTGTAAACTCATTATTAAATCATGCCCGCCACCTAATAATGATGGTAGTGTAAGTCCAACTATACCAGTTATTATAAACGGTATAATGCACTTCATTTCTATAGATAAGTTTGTCTTTTTATATAATATTTGAGATATTAATAACCCCTTATTAAAAATCGTTCCACTAATTCCTACAACAACTCCCAAAATTAATAATGCCCAATAATATTTTAACGGCATTGCTGATAATTGTTGGAAGTTCAATGATGGTTTTAATCCAAAGAAGTTTTTAGATGCAAAATCAGCTGCAAGTGATGCCGATATAGCCGAAAGAAGAACGATTGGTGAAAAGTTTTTATGCGCCTCTTCTAGCGAAAACATAACACCTGCCATAGGTGCATTAAACGCTGCAGCAAGCCCTGCACTCGCCCCACATGTTATAAAATATTTCTTTTCATTGTCCATTTTTTTCGTCGTTTCAGCAAAACCTTCTCCAACACAGGACCCAATTTGAACAGATGGACCTTCTCTCCCTAGTGATAAACCTGTCCCCAAACAGACAAGACCGCTTACAAATTTTAAAACTAAAACACTATACCACTTTTGCTTTAGCTTTCTAAGTAATATTCCCTCAACTTGGGGTATACCACTACCAGTTATCATAGGGTCTAACTTTACAGATTTTCCTACGATATATCCCAGAAATATCAGTACTGCAAATATAAGTGGTATATAGATAAAGTTTTCTCTACCCATGTTATAGAAATTTTTGAACAGAGAAAACACATTTGATAAAATAAGCCTGTGCATTACTATCACTAGTCCTACTAATAATCCTACTAATAATGATTCTGCTAGTATCCTGTACTTTTCTAGCTCGCCATAAATCAGCATTTTTTTCGTTCTTAAATGATTAGCTTTCATAAATATTTCCAATATCCTCCTATTTAATTTAATTTTATTAAAAATTTATAATTTCCACAACTTCTATTATATAAAATTGCATCAAAAAAAGCAGTGTAAAATTTTCGCACTGCTTTTTTTAATATGTAAAATATTTTATTATTTACCTTATATTTATATATTTATTTGCATATATTTTATGTTTATTTTAACTAATTTATTTTTAACTAACTTTTATATATTTTTAACTGCACAGACTTTAAACATAGGCGTTGGATTATAAAAATCATCTTTTATTTTATAAATCCTTCCGCTTACTTCACAGTCGGTTTTACATGATTCAAAACCTATTTCTTGTAGGTATTTTTCATCCCATAGAGGTCTATGTTTTTTGCTTATTTCTAGTTCTTGCTTAATATCATCACATTCCTTTACTAACTTAGAATCCATCATATTATGAGCATGTTCTTTTCCTAGCGATTTCATCTCTTCTTTTAATGAAACATGTCCATAATCGGCATCAAAGTTTAAAAGCACTCCATCTTTTTTCAAAACTCTGTACCATTCCTTATAAGCCTTTTCTATATCAGGTAATGTCCATGTCAAATTTCTAGAAATAACTACATCAAATTCCTCATCATCAAAACTCAACTCTTGTGCATTCATAACCTGAAAATCTATATCATAATTTAGCATATCAGCTATTTCCCCAGCTTTTTCTATCATTGATTCTGTCAAATCAATCCCAACAACATCATGCCCCAAAGATGCTAATATAACAGAGAAAAATCCTGGTCCACACCCAACATCTAATACTTTTAAATGTTCTTTATCTGGTAAGTTTGATATTATTTCATCTTGCCATAATTGTCTCTTATCGCTGTTTAACTCTTCTATTCTTAAGTCAGAAAAATCATTACTTCTCTTTGACCAATAACTTTCTATTCTATCTACTAAATTCATTTAAATCGCCTCCATATATCCCTTTTAAGTTGATGTATTTTTTATTTGTTTATTTCTCCCCAATTATCATAAACATAGGTGTAGAACCATAATTTAATTTTTCTTCTTTATTCCAAGTTTTTGTCCAAATATTTTGGTCTATTTGTATATTTTTAAAACCTATTTTATCTAAAACAATCTTGTCCCAAACAGGTCTTTGAATCTTGCTAAGTGGAAGTTGTCTAGCTATATCTTCCATAGAATCTATATCTGTGCATGTGTAGTGGTCCTCCATTCCAGAAAGCTCCACATTCTTTCTATCAGATTCATATTCTCTTCTTTTTTCATCATCAAATAAATGTAAATACCAATTAGCGTCAAAATTTATCATCTTTCCGCCATTTCTCAATACCTTATACCAACTTTTATAAGCTTTTTCTGGATCTTTAAGGTTCCAAGTAAGATTTCTAGTTACAATTAAATCAAACTCTCCCTCTCCAAACTCCAGATTATGTGCGTCCATTCTTCTAAACTTAATCTTATCCTTCAAATCACCTGCGTTTTCTCTCGCTTTGTTTAACATCTCTTCAGTATAATCAACAGCAGTCACATCGTACCCAGCAGATGCTAATATTATTGAGAAAAATCCTGGTCCACATCCTATATCCAATACCTTTAATCTTCTATCCCCAGCGAAAACTGGTGCATTAGATTTTATAATGTCAATCCATTCTAATTTTTTATCGCTTTTTAACTCCCCTATATTAACTTGGCAATATCCCTCTGCCCTATCAGCCCAATATCTCTCATTTTTCTTCAAAAATTCTTTCATACTCATAATTCCCACCCCTTATTTCTTTTATAAAACAAAAAATGCCATAAAAATACACGCACTTATAGAGTGCAAGTATCTTCATGACACCGTTAATTAATTATTCATTGTTAATTAAATTTTAGCACATTGTTTTTTTAGAGTCAAATA
>NZ_JADPET010000002.1 GCF_015667935.1 Clostridium sp. 1001270J_160509_D11
ATAATATATATGGAAAGAAAAATTTAAAAAATCACCAGTAAAAGTACATAATCATATCTAAAATTAATAATTTCAAAACAACTTATTGGAAAAGCTTATCTAAATTAACATCACACAATAAAAATTTTCAAAATAACAATTAAAAATACATTATCAGCCCAAAGTTACTATCACATTTGAAGGATTAACCCAAAATGTAACATAGTAACTTTTTTTATTTGCTCTATGAAAGGGGGGCGAGGGATTATGGGTTAAAAGTATAATCAAATATAGTTAGTTTCTAAGTATCAATTCTAAAATTAAAAGTTTATAAAATCAAAAAGGAGTGATTTATATGAAAAAACAATTATTAATCGGATCTATGTTGGCATTATCTACCATATTATCTGCTTGTAGTAATGACAAGTCAAATCAGTTGTATGAGGAGGCTATGGCAAATGGCAAGTCAAGTGTAATAGAAGAGGAGTATTACGAGGCAATTGATGATTTTAGGTCCGCTCTGGAGTATAAAGAAGGGGATACAGAGGCTGAGAAGTTAATTGAGCAGTTGGAGTTGTTGTTGGATGCGAAAAAGGCAAAGGAAGATAATGTTTATTCTGGGGAAATTGAGAAGTTAGACAAGGTTAATTCTATTACAACTGATGATGATGTTGTTAAGGAGAAGGCTAATGAGTATAAAAATGAAGCAGAGGCTTTTACAATATATGAGGCTATAGTAAAAGCAGAGAAAGACTTGGATACACCTATATATGATTCATCAAAGAATTATGAAAAAAATCATGAATCATATATTTCTATAAGTAAAGAACCTCAATATATTAATGGTGAGAAGGCATATATAGCTACAGTTTATTGGTATGAGAAAGGTGATGATTTTTGGATGCATCAAAATGTTTATGTATTTGAAAATAGAATAGAGTAATTTTATTTGGTACTCCCAGGGGGATGCTCCTGGGAGTTTTTTTAACAAAATCAAAGAAAAGAAAGGATGATAATATGTCAAAATATAAAAAACAACATTATGTACCACGTTTATATTTAAAAGGATTTGCAATTAATAAAAAGCAAGACAGAATAAATGTGTATGATAAATCTAGAAATAAATTTAGAAAAAATCAACAATTTATGAATGTTGCAGCAGAAAATTATTTTTATGACTTTGATTTGGAAGCCATATATGAAAGTTGTTCTGAAGAAAAGAAGACAGAATTTCATAAGGTTTTTGGAAATGATGCCACACCAAAAAGTGTAAGAGATAAACACTTAGTAGAAAAGTTTTTAGGGGATATGGTAGAGGGGGCTTACAAAAAATTTTTGGATAAATTAATTTCTTCAATAGATAGAGCAAAAAATAATAGTTGGTGTCTTAAGAATTGTATGTGCTTATCAGAAGACGATAAAAAAGAATTTTCATATTATTTAGCAATTCAATTTTTTAGAGGAAAGTACTTACCGAATTCATTTACAGCATTTTGTGAAAAGGTAGTAGGGATTAAGATTAGCGAGAATGCAGCTAAGTTAGAACAAATTAAATGTTTAATTGACAGCAAAAGAATAAATATAGTTAGGGATGTACTTTTGAAGCATAAATGGGTAATATATATAAATAATACAGATATTGATCTTTATACATCAGATAATCCATTTATAATACAACCACACACATCTAAAATGGGAGTCCAATGCAACTATTTGAATGCTGATTCGGTTGAATATGTTTTTCCAATAACAAAGTCTGCAATACTTGTTATTTATAGTGAAAAAGCATATGAAGTAATGCAATCAAAACATGGTATAGATATATATCCTGATGATATGAAGCCTGAAGATAGAAGATTTAGAGAAATGAATAATATAAAACAAGCTGAATATTATAATACTCTTCAAATAGCTTATAGTATAAATGAGATTTACTTTAGTGATGATAGTGATAAATTTATAAAACGAACTTTAAAAGCCCATCCAGAGTTTTTAACGAAAGAGTATATTACGAAATTGGACGATAATGAATAAATATATATAGTTCAGAAGGCCTTGGAAAGTAGTATATGAGGTCTTTTTATGTTGTCTCCTATATAATCAAAAAAATACCACAAAAAAAAGGAAAAAACTCCTTTAATGTAGAACTTTAGAATGTAGTCTGAAAACAAACAAGGAGGCATTCCATGAAAATAACATTATCACAAGGAATATTAGTAAACGAAAGAAGCAAAGAAATAGATGAATTTGCGAATATTGTCAAAACAATCGAGAGTGATGTCATACCTCACAAAGGGGATTTTATAAGCGACAGTTTATACGGCGAGTTTAATATTTACGAGTATGAAGTTACTGATGTTGTCATAAGTTATACGGATAATTGCTGTCAAGTGGATTTGGAACCTATGATTGTGGGAAGTAAGGAATTAGTACAAAGATATAAAGACGAAATTGCTCCATGGCACGGTTGGGAGTAAGATAAAAGGCTGGAATAGAAGTTCTGGCCTTTTTTGCGTCATGAAATGCACTGTCGAAATAGGGGCTATGATGGGGTATTTTAATTAGAAATCAAACAATATACAAAGTAAGTTTTTAGTTTTATAAACATATATCAATTTATGTATTATTTTATATAAGACTATCAATTATTATAGATATTAATAGGAATATGTCGTACGAAAGTATTAAAAAAATTGACGGAAAATAATGAAAATTCCAATAAATTGTGGTACTATTATATTACTGAAGGTGGCCGCTTTTATTTAAAATAATTTGTTTATGAGTATTTTAAGTGATATATTTTTTATTAGAAAGAAGGGTAGATAAAAAGCTATATAATCTTAAATAATTTGGTGAGAGTAAGGAATTTTGATAACTAATGTGGTTGTGAAGTGCAAAATAAGTGATGTTTAAAGGAGGTAACTTATGCAAAATATAACAAATATAATTGCAGAGATACTTTGCAAGAGAAATCTACTTTCGACAATTAAGTATGATGCTTTCCTGGATGAAATAAAAGAAAGAAATGTCTATATTATAAGTGAAAATACTGTGAAGAATATACTTTTGCTTATCGAAAATTATGGTTCTTATTATGTATATGTTCCAAGCAAGAAGACAGTTTATAAGTATCTTAGAGATGCAGAAATTGTAAAATCTCGTGATAACGGAATGACTTCAAAACAGATTGGCGAACTTTTTAATCTTAATAGAAGGAGAGTCGATCAAATTTTAAAGAAAAAGCGTGAAGAGGCTAAGAATAAGGATAAGAGAGATTCATCAATAGAAATAATATTGTTGATAAATGAGGATGAATAATAAAGTTAAATAATTACGAATAAATAATCGATAGCAAGGAGCTGAAAAGTTTCTTGCTATTTTTATTTTGAAACGTGTGCATAAATATATAAAACCTATGCAAAATATGAGAAAGATATGCAATTATAAATTTTGAAATTTTAAGGAAATTATAAATTAAAAGTGCAAATTTGATTATGTTGAAAGGAAGGATTGTTATGACTAAGGAAGAAATGATACAAGAGCTTTTAGATTATTGTGAGCAAGATGAGGAGGAACTTATGGATTATTCTGAGGAAGAGTTGGAGGAGATTTGGGAGACGAGGGAGGGGATTATTCAGGGGCTTGTTGAGGATTTTAACCAATATGATGAGGAACTTCGACAATATTCTAAGGACGAGCTTATTGAGTTGCGTGAGGAACTCGACGATATGAAGGATTTGTTATATCCAAATGAGTATGATGAGGATGCTGATGATTTTGAATATGACGATTTTGATGATGATTATGAATAAGGAGGCATAAGTCATGTTACTTGAGTTTTCCTGCAGCAATTTTAAGTCGATTAAGGAAAAGGTCACTTTTTCGGCTATTGCGACGGATGATAGCAAAAACGAGGAATTTTTAAGGAAGTTTGGCGATTTTAGGGTTTTGCATACGTCTGTGATTTATGGGCCAAATGGTTCGGGAAAGAGCAACCTTTTTAAGGCGATTGGATTTGTGAGGGATTTGGTGCTTAAAAGTTGTGAGAAAAAGGCTGGGGAGGTGTTGAAACAACCTCGTCACAAGATGGCATCTCAGGATGAAAAAAGCGAATTTAATATACAATTTATAATGGGCAATGTTAGATATGCTTATGGATTTGTGTTAAGAAACAATTTGGTGAGTGAGGAGTATTTATATTATTTTGCGCGTGAGCGCGAAGAAATTGTGAAAGTTTTTGAGAGAGAGGAAGGAGAAGTCTGTCTCGGTGAAAAATTTGAGGAAAATAAGGTGTTGTTGGAGATAACTAAAGACGAGCTTGGCGATAATAGGCTGTTGTTGTCTTGTATTGGAAATAAAAGTGGCATTTGTGAGATAAGTGATGCATTTTTGTTTTTTAAGTTACATCTTGTCATACATAATATGGAGGTAAAAAGCGAAAGGGAAAACTGCATTAGGGCCATGATGGAAAATGAGGAGATGAGGAAGTTGATCATCTCTGTTTTTAACGAGTTGGACAGCGATATAAAGGATATTAGAGTTGAAGATGGGGACGAGGGGCCAAGGGTGAAAGTGGTTTACGATGAGTTTGAAACTGATTTGGCCTATGAGGAGTCGACGGGAATCAACAAATTGTTTGACCTCGTGCTCCCTATGGTGCAGAGTTTTGTAAATGGGAAGGTGATGATTGTGGACGAAATCGAGTTAAACCTTCACCGAAATGTCTCTTATAAAATTATCAACTTATTCAACACCCATCTTCCGAACAACTCTGCCCAGCTTATTTTCACAAGCCACGATATAAGTCTGCTTAGCTTGAATTTGTTTAGAAATGACCAGATTTGGTTTGCACAGCTGGGAAAAGATAGGGCGACTGAGTTGTATTCCCTTGTTGAGATTAAAAATATTAGAGCAGATGAAAATATCGCCAAGGGGTATGTTATGGGAAGGTATGGAGCTGTTCCTATTTTTAAAAACAATGGCGGTGTTGTGAGATGAAGTCTGGTAAGCAGCGAAATTTAAATTTAACCCAAAGGAAGTCGGGGACAAGGGATAAAATCCAACCTGAAGTTGTGAAGTTTAGCTTAGATGAGATTAAAAAGCATTTTGAGGATAGCATCTCAGACATCGAGGAGCAGTTTAAGACGATTGACTTGTTGGAAAGCAAGGATAGGGAGAAAATAGACTATATCCTGCGCTCCCAAATTGTGTTTTTAGGTGGCTCGCTCGACTTTTATTTTCACGAAATTACTCAATTCGGCATAATGCAGATGTATGACGAAATATGGCAAGAGACAAAACCTTATAAAAATCTAAACATCAAGCTTGGGACGATTTTGGGCGTGTTAAAAGGAGAGAAGGACGACTCCTGGTTTATCGAGTTTATCAACTACGAATACAGCAAGATTTCGCTGATTTCTTACGACTCGATTGAAAAGGCGATGAACATGATCGGGCTGCATATGTACCAAATTGCGAACAAAATCTACGGCGAGGAAATCGAGAGAAAGGAAAGAGTAATCAAGCTGAAAGAAAGGATGAACCGCCTCTGCGAAAGACGAAACTGCATCGCCCACCAGTTTGATATGTTTCACGAAAATGCCGAGAAAAAGCCGATTCATATTAATACGGTGAGGGAGTTTATCGAGGATGCGAAGGAAATTGTTGATGTCGTTTATGAATTGATGCTGGAGCATGACGTCGTGAAGAGATAGTGTTGGTGTATTAATTGCATAATCGTGTTCAACCATTGGACATCAAATGGTTGAGTATGATTGTGCGAGTTTAAGGTTTAAGTAAGAAATATTAGAGCATTGTTATTCTATTTAACAAGTTTGTGATGAATAACTTTATAAAAAATTAAAATCCCACCTAAGTTACTTATTATGGGGGCATGGTTACTTGTTGTAGAACCTTGTTTACTTATTATAGCAACTGGGGTGGGGTTTGTATTTTATAGAAAACATCTTGTGACGATTTTAACGATATTTTTTTACATATTTCGTACTTGCTGTGATGAAGTATCCTGATTTCAGCTTATACATATTTGTGTCGCTTCGTTTTATTAGGGAGTCGACTGTGAAGACTTCGCCAGTTTTTGCGACTCCGACGACGCTGGATGATTTGAAGTCAGGGGTCTTGTGGTAGTTTACATCTTGGATGATTTTTATTAATTTTGGGATTGGTGTAGGAGCTGTGCAGTTTATTATATCGTCGACATTTATTTTGCCAGCTTTCAAATTCCAACAATCTAACTTAAATTGCACCATTTTGTCTGGATTTTTGACCATATATATTGGGCAAAGTTTGTATGATTTGCCGACGACGTCGGTGTGAGTGATGATGTCTGTTTTACAATTTAGCCCTTTATATTGACAGAGCCACGCGCATAGATGGACCATGCTTTTGTAGGTTGCATCTGTGTAGTGATTGTCTGAACCTGTTGTGGCAACTTCGATTGCGATTGCGTACGAGTTTGCACTATTTGTCGCATAACATATTTCGTTTGTCGGAATAAGTTGATAAATTGTGCCATCGAGGTCGATAACGTAATGCGATGAGGCGTAGATGTACTTGCCATTGACTTTGTAGCCATTTGCCACGACATTGTTGAAATATGAAACAGTTTTTAGGCCCTCTACATCAGCTTTGCCAGTGTAGTGAATGGCGATTTTCTTGGCAGTTAGGGGAGTGCCCGGTCTGCCGAATTTGTTTTTCTTCTGCCATTTTTCAATGACAGTTGGCTTGTTTAACATGGTATTCCTCCTTTAAAATTGTAGATAATTAACGATAAATCCTTTGCTAAAATAGCAGAGGATTATTGAGTTAAAATGATAAATTAATTATTTAAAATGGAAGATCATCATCAGTACAAGCTGTCAAGTTAGAAGTCGGGTCGTCGCTTAGTTCTGAATTATTAGTTGGATTATTAGAGGTAGTGCCAGAATTAGTGCTTGATGAAGTCTGACTATTTGTGACATCGCTGCTAGTAGATTGACTATTAGATTGATTGCCAATTTCGCTATCAGTTCCACCGATATTAGTATTTGCAACAGTAGTCTCGCTATCAGTTATATCACCACCACTATTTGTGACAGCAGTTTCGCTACTATTTATTTCGTTGCCACCATTATTCTTATTAGGCGTATTGAGTTTCATAATAGAATTTGCTACGACTTTGGCGTAGTTTCTGTTGTTGCCTGTTGAGTCGATGAAGCGGTCGATGTGGAGACTGCCGCTGATTGCAACGAGGCAACCTTTTTCGATATAAGTTGCGCAGTATTCCGCCTTTTTGCCCCAAATTTCAACAGGGATAAAGTCGGTTACGGCTTGGTTATCTTTTCTGTAGCTGCGGTCGATTGCTATTGTGAATTTTGAGATTGCAGTGCCTGTGTTGATAAATCTAAGGTCCGGGTCGGCTGTAAGTCTTCCGATTAAAGTAACTGAATTCATAATTAAACCTCCTTAAGGTATATAAATTTTAGCAAAAGCTGTCTTGTGTCCAGACAGGGGTATATCCAAAGTCTTTTTTAAGTTCGTATTCGCCTTGGGTGTAAAATCGCTTGCGGCTGTTGTCGAATGATAGTGAGAGTTTGTGTTTTACTATGCCGGTAATTCTGTTTTTTAGTATGTCTATGTAGGTTACTGACTTTTCGGTATCGCGGTATGCTTTGAATACGTAGTCGGCTAAGTTTGGGATTTCGCTGGCACCTGATATTTCAAACACGTGTGATTCTCTGTTCATAAGCGAGCTTTTGTTTGAATGGGCGACTAGGATTATGACGAGGTCGTATTTTTTAGCTAGGTTTTTCAATGCTTTGACGGCGATTATTTGTTTTTCGTATTTGTCCGAACCGCTACATTCTAGAGTCATCAAGTTGTCGAGGATAAAAAATTTTACGTCTTTTCTTATGGCGAGATATTCGATAACATTCGCCAAATTTATTTCGTCGGCTCTGGCGTCTTTTGAATATATAAAAAGTCGCTCTTTTGTCCAGTTTCTGATTAAATCAATCCCTTCTTGTGTGACTTTGGTGTATTTGCCAAAGCTGTTTGTGTAAGAGCCAAGATGTTCTGGATTTGCAACAGTTCGACAAAACCACTCGATCATCATCTGGTAAGTCAGCTCGCCGGAGTAGAGAAAGGAATTAAACCCGAGGCTTAGCGCATTTGCCAAGACTTGATTTAAAAAAGTACTCTTTCCGGAGCCGGGATTACCTGTCAAAATCGACAAAGTTCCGTAATTTAGCCCACTTCCAGTCGCCGAATCGAGACTCATAAACCCAGTCTGGATGGCGCCTGTGTTTTGGTTTTGGAGCGAAATTGTGGATGCATCGATAAAGAGATTTTCGATGTCGCCATTGTCCAAAATCGTCGACTTCAAATCATCAGACACTTTTATAAGCTCGGAACTCTCCATAGTCTGGATAGTTTTTGTCGTTTGTGAAAGAAGTTCTTTGATGCTGCGTTTTACGGCGTACTCCTTGACAATTTTCATATAGAAGATGATGTTGTCGGTGGATGCGACGATTGTCATCAAATCTGCCAAATATGACATACCGCCGATTTTTTCAAGCATACCTTCTTTTTTAAGCTCGTTGCCCAAGGTTATCGGGTCGATTTGGCTGTTGGAGTCGGACAGCTTTTTCATACATTTGTATATTATTGTGTGTTTTGGGACGAAGAAGTCGTCGGCACAAAAGTTGACGTCGTTGCCATGAGTTATGCTCTCAGGCTCGATTAAAATTGCGCCGAGAATATTTTGTTCGGCCTCAATATTGTAAAGTCCCATAAAATCTCCCCCTTATTTCAAATTTAAAACATAATATTGCAGAGCTTATATCCTAGTAAAATTGCCGTTTTCGTAGTTTTTGCGAGCGAGAATCTCGTCGTATTGTTTTCTCAAATCCCACGGACTAAGCACCAAACTTGACCAAAATTCATCATCGAGATAAATCCACTTGATAAGCTCCGTAACCTCCCTGAAATCTCGATTGTCCTCATGTAAAATAAGCTCAAATGCACTTATCCAGTTTTTAAGGTCTGGAGTTTTGAAGTTGTGATTGTTTTTCTTGATCAGCTTGAACAAAAGCTGAGCAAGTAAAAACTCGGCACTAGATTCATCGAATGTTTTTAATTTATTTGATTTATTTAATTGATCAATTATCTGTTCGTCATTTTCATCATGGGGATAAGGCATTTTGTCAAGGGGGTTGTGACTAAAATCTATGACGTTTGGATTTTTATCTAGGGGGTATTGACTGAAATCGACGATGTGTTTATCCATGTCAATAGGGTCGTGATTAAAATCATTACCTTCATTATCTAAATCACTATCTTCGGGATTAAAATTATCGATTGCGTGATTTATATCATTGAGACTGTAGTTAAAATCATTAGGGTCGGGAATTGAATCGATTGAGTTTTGGGCTGAGGTTGCATTTTTCTTATCAGTTTGGAAACGGATTAGATGGACATAATTTTCGCCCAAAGCGTAATAAGAATAATTTCCGCCATAATGAAGAAGTTTTTTCTTTAAAATTTGTGAGTCGCACATTTTTTTCAGCCTTTTATAGACGGCGCTTTTTCCGATAGACATAATGCAGATATCTTCCACAATCTTTTCGTAAAAGACCCAATAATATTTTTCCTCATCAACAATAGCACAGCGCATATTGCCAGAGTCCTTAAAATCGACAAACCATCTTAATATAACAAGATCTATCAAATCTAGATTAAATTCGCACGCGGCCTTTTGGGAAAAGCCCATAATAGTATACTTCATAATTTCACTCTCCTAAAAATTTATATAAATAGACCTCCCCCACAAGAGCAGGGGAGGCACAGGCACTCGGGGAAGTAAGCGCCCGTTTGATAGCTTATTTTGACTCTTTTAAACTGATGATATTAGTTGAAAGCTCATTTATACTACTTGTTAAGGTTTCCAGCTTGGCCTCGAGCCTTATCAAAAGATAAATCGACACAGCCACCGGAAATCCGACGTTCGCAATCAATGTTTCAATAATCTCCATATTACCACCGAGCTAAAAATTTTATAAAACTAAGTCGTAATCAGTTGTTTGAGTAGTAACAATTTGAGCCTCAACAGCTTCAACTAAAGCGTAGTCGTTTTTCTTGAAAACATTCTTTTCTACGATTAACTCCATCGCAGTTTTGATTTGTTCTTCAGTCAGGTCGTCTTTCGGGTCATCAATAGATATAGTCACATTTTTACCGGCTGAATTTCTAAATATCATTACGAGTTTTTTGTTTTCATCCATAATAAGTCTCCTTTCATATTTGGGCTGGGGAAAGATATGGTAAAGTCCCCAGCCTTAGTTTACTTCCTTTTGAAACAATGTTTCGTTATTCAGATAATGTGCTGTTGTCTAACCTAACAATGTTGTAGACTTCGTGTTTTTGGAGAGAAGCGATTGCGTTTGCAACGTCCAACACGTTTTGGTTAGTAGCAGCGGGATCGACAAAGCCGAAAGTTTTTGTACCTTTTATTTGTTTAGAGTTTTGGTCCAAACCTTTGTCAAGATATAACTTTAATGATGATAAATTTTTAGTTGCTATAACTGCCATAATTTTGCCTCCTTTTATATTATTTAAGAGAAAAAATCTCCTAGTTACATTTTTAAAAAATTAATTAGTTGCAAAGATCTAAAGAATTAAGTCGTAATCGTCTGTTTGTGAATTAATAATCTGTGCATCGACTGCCTCCACAAGCGTGTGGTTGTTTTTCTTGAAAATATTCTTTTCAATTATAAGCTCCATCGCAGCCTTGATCTGCTCCTCTGTCAAATCGTCCCTTGGGTCGTCGATACTCAGCGTGACATTTTTTCCAATTCTGTTTTTAAAAGTCATCACAAGTTTGTTGTTTTCAACCATTTCATCACCTCCAAAATCTAAAATTATCGCTTTTCTTACTAAAATAGTAATATAGATGGGGGCGCAAGTGTTAATGTAAGGCGCTTGTGTAATGTTACATTATAAAGTTACAAAAAACTTTCCAAAAATATAAAGTAGGGAAGTGATTAACATATATTATTTCCGAGTTTGAGTATAAACTTATAAGAAAATAACATATAAGGGGGAAGTAAAATGGATAAAAAAGATGAACAAAGAATATACGTTCCAGAAGACTTGCAACGCTTTTATGAAATAGTCGGCGACAAAGCATACAGAGAAGTTGTCGCTGAATATGGCGGAACTAATGTCTACATACCTGTGGATATTTATTTTACAAAGGAAGAGCGAAATAAGATGATATTTGAGGAGTATAAAAAGGGGGTTGGATATATTAAGTTGGTGAGAAAGTTTGGCCTTTGCGAGAGTACGATTAGGAAGATTGTGAAGAAGATGAAGAAGTAGGTGGATAATTTAAAGGTCTTTATTGTTCTATTCATTTATGATAAAACTTACAAAAATGGATAGAACAATACTTGTCTAAAGTACTAAATTTAAAAATATTCTATTTAATAATAAAAAATATTAAATTTATGGAAAAAAGTACCAAAAAAGATATATAATATAAAAATAAAGAGGAATAATAAGAATTATTAGTATTTAGGTAAATAATGGTACGTTTCCTATATTAAAGATATTAAATTTATTTTATTAAAAGGAATTTGTATAAATTTATCGAATTTTTTCATATTGAGGTTTTAAAATATAAATTCAGCTCTTAATAAGAGTGAAAGGGGATATTTTGATGAATAAAAAAAAGGGTGTAATAGGTGTAATAATAGTAGTTATATGTATAGTTGCAGTCGTAGCAGGTTTTTATATTAATAAAAGCAAAAAGGAAGAGGCTAGAAACAAAGTAAAGGAAGATTATAATTTATCAGATGAAGAGATGAAAACACTAACAGACGAAGATATAAAGAAACTAGCAAATGATGAGGCAAAGGTAGAAGTAAAGGAAGTTAAAAAACCTACAAAAGACTCTTTAGATGTAGATAAAATAGCAGGGTTTGACTATCAAAATCAAAAAAAAGTAGGAGGACTTACACTACCATATAAAGTAGAAAAAACAGACTTAGTAGTAGAAAATATAGGTCAATACACTGGCCAATTTATTGAAGATGGAAGCGATAAACCTGTAGCAAATGTATTATCATTATTAGTAAAAAACAATTCAAACAAAGTAGTTCAATATGGAGAAATTAACATCAAAGTAAACGGAAACAAAAATGCAGTATTCAAAGTTACAAATTTACCACCAAAAACATCAACTTTAGTTATGGAGTCTACAGGAAAAATCGAATTTAACAAAGATGACAAGTACAAATATGTTGATTCAATACAAGCAAAACTAGACAATATGTCACTTATGAAAGACAAGGTACAAATTACAAAGCAAGAAGACGGAGTAATAGGTATTAAAAACGTATCAGGCAAGGATTTGGGAACTGTATATGTTTACTATAAATACTTCCAAGAAGGGGGAGCTTATTTAGGCGGTATTACATATAGGGTTAAATTTGAAAATGTTAAAGCCGGTGCGAGTGTTGAGGAAAAGACAAGCCATTTTTCTAAGAATTCTAGTGAGATATTGATGGTGGATGCTTTTTAGGGAGTTAAATATTATTAATTACATATTTAGATATAAATTGTAATTTAATATTTATATAAGATATTTATATAAATTTGTTTAATTTATCTTAAATTATTTTGATAAAAAAAGGGGGGAAAAGATAAATTCTTAGCCGTATTTAAGGTAAATTAACAAAATGAAAGGGGGACAAAAAATGGACAAGATTTTTAAAAGAACAGTAAGTATTCTTGTTGCACTTGTTATGACGATTGTTATGATACCTGCTAATGCTTTTGTATCCTTTGCTGATGAAGGTGGAAATATAAAATCGGGCAAAGTAACAGCTAATGCAGCAGAGAATTTAACTGCAGAAGGGGAAATTACTGAAGCTAAGTATCAAAAAGTAAATAGTATAGATACACAATCCGATTATTTAATTGTTTATGAAAATGGTGGTACTTCAGTAGCATTAAATAATAAAGGTAATAGTAGTGATAATGGTACGAGTGTAACTATAACAGATGCTAAAGATGGATATTATAACATTACTAATGTTGATAGTAGTATGTTATGGAGTTTTAATAAAACAGTAACATCTAATAATACCACTAGCGAAGTTAAGATAACAAATAAAGCATCTAATCAGAATTTATCATTTAGTTCGAGAGATATTGATATTGGCAGTTCAGATAATACATTATATGTAGCGAATAGGGATGACAAATTTTCTATATATAATAAAGTTGATTATTATATAGATTATTCTTACTATTATTTAAATTATAATAGTAAATTTATGGCAAGTAGAAATGGACAACAACCTCCTTCAGCAGGTAATTTAACAATATATAAACAAATATCACAACAAACTAAAAAAGTAACTTATACATTAACTAAACCAACTAAATTAACTTATAGAGTAGGTCAAAGCCAAAATTTAAACGGGGGTAAAATAACAGTAAAGGATGAAAGTGGAAATCTTTTAAAAGAAGTAGATTTAAGTGATGAAGATGTTCAAATTACTGGATTTACTAGTGAGGCTGCAGGTACACCAGAAATAAAAGTTACATATGAAGGAAAAACTTTTAATTATTATATTACAGTAACTAACTCAACTGTAACTCCAGTTGATCCAAGTATAGATGATGATGCTCAATATCCTAATCAAGGTTCAGTAAAAGTTAATAAACAAGTTACTGAGGCAACAAAGGAAAATTTCGAAAATACAGGCCTTGCTAGATTAGAGCTTGGAGTAAAAGGTGTTCCAACTAAAAAAGGCGTAGATGCTGTATTAGTATTTGATAGATCAGCTAGTATGAATAAAACAGTATCTAATGGTAAGACTAGAACTCAAGTTGCAAAAGAAGCATCTATTAAATTTATAGAAAAAGTATTAGAAGATAATGCGGATGGAAGTTTTTCCAACAATCGTATTGCAATAGTTACTTTTAATGCTAATGCAACACGTTTAGTGGCATTAAGTGATAATGAGGCTGAACTTATAAAGGCTATAGAAGGTTTGAGTAATACAGTAAGTTCAGGAGATACCAATTATGATGCTGGTGTAATAGAAGCATCTAATATTTTAAATAGTGCTAGAAACCAAAGTGGTTATAATAGAGAGCAAGCAGTATTGTTTTTTAGTGATGGGGCACCTCAAAATGGATATAATGATGTGAACAAACCTACTAACAGTGATGGATATAATCATGATGCAACATATAATGAGTTAAAAAGTGCAGGTGCTTTTTTAAACAAACATAAATACTCTACACAAGTCAAAAATCTTCCAGCAACTATGTATACAGTTGGATTTGGATTGGCTGATTATAGTGGATTTACTAAATCTCAAATGGAAGAAATATTAAGAGATTATATGGCAACATCATCAGAAACTTTCTATTCTGTTCAAAGTGCAGGTGAATTAACAGATGCATTTGAAAAAATAGGAACAGCTATCAAAAAAGCCGGTACTAACGCGGTTGTAACAGATAAAATGGGTCCTGAATTTAATTTACAAATGGGTAAACAATACCCTTCAGGTGTAAAAAATGCAGCATTCCCAGAAGATTTTGATACAACGATAAAAGTATCAAGCTATAAAGTTGACTCAGAAGGTAATAGAACAGGAAATCCAACCAATATAGAAACAGTTACATTTAGTAATGATGGTAAGACTGCAACTTCTGATAAATTACCAGACAAGAGTAATATTATAGAAAACAATAAAATTAAGGCTAAAAATTTTACTTATGATTTAAGTACAGAAACATTTACTTGGGATATAGGTGATATAACTCAAGATGAAATAGTATTAAGTTATCCAATATACTTAGAAAATTCGATGGAAGGAACTAGAGGAGCTGGAAACTACGATACTAATGAATCTGCGATTCTAAATTATACTAATATAAATGATAAGCCATGGCATAAAGACTTTGAGGTACCATCATTACCATGGAAGAGTGCAAATGTTAAAATTGAATATTATTTAGTTAATGAAAATGGACAACCTATAAATTCAGCAGGAACAGTAGTTCCTTGGGAATATAGAGTTACATTATCTAATGAAACAAGACCGTTAGCAAAAGGTTCAAATTTAAATATAAAAGCTACAGATAATATACCTAAGGGATATGTTCTTCACAATAAAGATGCTTTCTATAAAATAGATAAAGTAGGCACAGAAAATGTAGTTAGAACATATTCAGAAAATGATAAGAGTACTCAAGTAACGGGAACTTCACCATATACAACATCATCTGTTGCATTTGGTGTAATGACTACTACTGATTTAACTCCAGATACAATAGTTCTTGACTATGGTAAACCAGTTACATTTAATGTATTAGATAATGATGGATTAAAGGATATTACATTGAATGGTGTTGTTGAGCAAGAAGGAACTGCATTAGGTGTTAACTTAAATTCAGGAGTTTCTACTACACCTAATAATAAGTTTACTAATGAAGCAACTGATGATTATGGAAAACTTGAAAAGAAAAATAATAATGGCGATGTAACTTATACATTATCTAAATATATGGATGGAATAGATAAATTCTATTATGAAGTTACAGGTAAAACTACTGGTCAAGATGGAAAAGAAGAAGATTTCTATAAATATTCATCAATAAGTGTAATACCAGCAACATCTGTTTATTATGAAGATAACTTCTCTAGTGGAACTACAAATAAGGATAAAACTACTAATGGAATAGTCTACAATGGTAAGGCATGGGAAAAAGTAACTAATGGAACAACAGATGGTAAAGAGGAACAAGATGCTGAACAAGGTATAAATACTACTTATGGTCAAGATTCTTCATATGCAAACGACACTACATTTAGTTATGGTTCTGCACACGTAGTAACTGCCGAAAAAGGAACACCAGCAAGTGCGAAGTTTACATTTAAAGGTACCGGTTTTGAAATAATAGGTAGAACTGATAATAATACAGGAATGATGACTGTTAAGGTGTATGATTTAAAATCTAATACATTAGTTAGAAATATACCATGTAATACTGTTTATGAAGAACAAGATGGTGTATTATATCAAATACCTGTAATATCTGTTGATGGATTATCTTATGGACAATATAAAGTTATTATTACTGTAACTGGAACAACTGACCAAGATGGTATGAATCATAGCAGTACAGTATATATAGATGGTGTACGTATATTTAATCCAATAGATCCAAATGGCACAGATGCTACAGAGGCTAATAATAAATATAAAGAAGACAACGAAGCAAATCAAGTTGTTTATGAAATAAGAAACTTATTATTAGACAAGAATAGTTTAACTGGTGGTACAGATGCTAATGGTATAGTATATGTTGATACTGAAGGAAATATAACAAATCCTACTACTTATAAAGATCTTGGTCCTAATAATGAAGTATACCTTAAAAAAGGTAACTCTATAGGATTTAAATTAAGATCTTCTCAACCAGCAGCTATAAAAATAGGATTAAAAACTCCTAATGGTGAAGCCGGTGAAGTGACTGTAGGTTCTAGCAAAGATTCATCTGGAGATCCAATAGTATTAAATACAGCTACATCAATGTATTATGATGTAACAAATAAAATTGTATTTGATGATAACAATGAAGCTTATGTGGTAATTACAAATACTGGTGATAATGACGCGATAGTTTCTTTAACAAAAATTAAATTTACATTTGAAAGTGAACCAGCAATTTCTCCACAATTAGTAGTTAATCAAAATGATGCAAAATATATATCAAATATGACATTGAGTAGAAATGGTGTAGAAGTTGATGATAACAATAAGGATAATACATCAGATGATAAATCAAACAGTGACACAACAGATAAACCAAATAATGATACAACAAATAATAATACAAGTGTGATAAATAAAGTTGTTAATTTCTTTAAAAATTTATTTAAAAAATAAATGATTTAAAATAAATTTTGGTAAAGGAGGGGAAAAACAACGTGAAAAAAGAATACGAGAAACCACAAATACTTGTGGAAGATTATAATATAACAGATTTATTAGCGACTAGTCCGTGTGAACAAAAAGTAAATTACGCAGATGGTTCAGTTTGCCATTCATGGTTTGAAGTTGATATTACTGATGATGAAGGAATGCCTGCAGGAGTAGGTTATTTATTTAATTCAGGAAATGCTGCATGCACTGGAGGATATATGGATCAATTGGGTAGCTATAACGGTATATGTTATCATGGTCCAGAAAATAATAACTTCTTTACTTCATAGAATTTTATTTAGTATATAAAAACTAAGATATGGTCATACCTTTTGGTATGGCCATATTTTTCATAAAAGGTACATGGAGGAGTAAATAAATGGGTTTCTATAAAATAGGAGATATATTTATAACTATTGATTCGGAGATAAGATTGAACAAATATAGCATAATGGAAAAATTTAGATGCGATAATAATGTGGAAAAAGGAGTTATTTATAAAATTAGAATATCAGAGCCATATAGATTAGATGAAGAAAAATTAATTTATAAAAATGGTAATATTAGAATATATGATTATGGTGAAAAAATATTTAGGATATATGGTACAAATGATTTATTTGGAGATTATGCTTGTGTAGAAATTAGAAGAGATAGTAGTGAGTATATATGCAATATATATAAAGGAAAAGAAAAAGCTTTTTATAGCACAAAACAATTATTAGAATTATTGGTTATGGAAGATGTATTTTTAAAAAATAAAGGTATAATTTTACATTCATCAAATGTGATGTTTGAAAATAAAAGTGTACTTTTTACTGCTCCTTCAGGTACAGGAAAGTCTACTCAAGCTGGCTTATGGAATAAAGTATTAAATACAAAGATAATTAATGGTGATAAAACACTTATCAAAAAAATTGATGGCAAATATTTTGCAATGGGAATTCCATTTTGTGGTTCTTCAAAAATATGCGAAAATGAAAAATATCCTATTAGAATTATAGTATATTTAAAACAAGGTAATTATAATAATATTAGAGAGATTTCAAAAAGTGAGTCTTATAAAAAAATAATAAGTGAAGTTACTATAAATATTTGGGATCAAGAATTTTTTAATAAAGTATCAGATATAGTATTAGACTTAATAAATTCTGTTAAAATAATAGAATTTACGTGTTTACCAGATGAAGATGCTGTTAAAGTATTAAAAGATTATATAGAAGGAACTTAAGTTGGGGGATAAAATTTATGAAAAATAAAGCAAAACAACCACAAATTACTGAATACTTATATAGAAAAGCTTGTTTAAAAAATATACCTCTAAGTGGTACGTTTGAATTAACACCAAGATGCAATTTAAATTGTAAGATGTGTTATGTTAGAATGACAAAACAAGAAATAGAAGATAGTGGTTATAAAGAAAAAACTTTAGATGAATGGTTAGAATTAGCAAGGCAATGTAAAGAGGAAGGAATGTTATTTCTTTTAATTACAGGTGGAGAGCCTTTTTTATTAAAAGATTTTAGGGTATTATATGAAGAATTATGTAAAATGGGATTTATAATAAAAATAAATTCAAATGGAACAATGATTGATGAAGATACAGTGGAATGGTTAAAACAAAACCCACCTGCAAAGATAAACTTAACTATATATGGGGCATCAAATGAAACGTATAATAGGTTATGTAACAATCCTAATGGATTTGATCAAGCTAAAAATGCAGTTAAATTGTTAAAGGAAGCTAATATACCACTAAGGGTTAATATGACATTAACAGAGTATAATAAAAATGATATAGAAGAGATATATAGATTTGCAAAAGAAAATGATATAGAAGTACATACAACTAGTTATATATTTCCACCAGCTAGAAAATTTGAAGATAAGTTTGGAATGGGAGATAGGATGTCTGCTAAAGAGGCAGCTAATTATGAATTATATGGAGAACAGTTGAAACTTAGTGAAGAAGGGTACTTGCAAAAAGCTAATATAATAAATAGAGAAGTAGAAAAAATGAAAAATCAACCTAAAAGAGATGGAAGATTACCGATATCTTGCAGGGCTGGAAAATGTTCGTTTTGGATCAACTGGAAGGGTGAAATGACTGCTTGTGGAATGATGAATCACCCAAAATCATATCCATTTGACTTAGGTTTTAAAAATGCATGGCAAGAAGTAGTTGAAAAAACAAAAGAAATATTTTTGCCAGAACCATGTACTACATGTAAATTTAAACCTATATGTCATGTGTGTCCAGCATCAACTTATACAGAAACAGGGGATTATGGTAAGAAGCCGGAATATATATGTAAAATGACAGAGTGTGAATATGAAGGGTTAATGAAAATTATAAAATAGGGGGATAATCAAATGATTTTAAAGAAAAAATTTGTAAAAAGGGAAATAATGGGCGATTGTATACTAGTACCAATCGGTCAGAATGAATTTAATGGTCTGATAACACTAAATAATATGGCTTCATTTATTTGGGATAATATTGAATCATCTAAGGATGAAGAAGATTTATTACAAAAGATTTTAGACGAATACGAAGTGGAAAGGGAAGTAGCAAATGCTGATTTGGATGAATTTTTACAAACTTTAAAAGATGCAGATATAATATAAATAGAAGCGGGCATGAAAGTGCCCGCTTTTTTAATAAAAAGAACTTCATATACACATATATTGATGGAAAAAACAGATCAAAACATCAATACAACCTATATATTTACAAATACCCCTCCACGTCCACCAAAAAGTGCTAAAATATCTATATACAAAAAAAATAACGGGGGAATCAAATGGAATTTATAAAAAAACTCATAAAAAAAATCAAAGATGGAATGCTACAGGAAATGTACGAAGAGACAAAATGGATGTACACCTATGCGAAAAAATACAAATTTCAAATTGTATTTTACATATGTCTGGGGATAATGACGACGCTGATGGGGCTGGCGTCGAGTGTCGGGTCGAAGTATTTAATCGATGCTGTTACAGGGCAGGATACGGGCAACATCGCCTTGATTGCGATTTTTATAGTATCTATGGGGCTTTTTAGTATCGGGATTAATGCTGTGACAACTATGATTTCAGCAAAAATTAATATAAAAGTAAATAATGAAATTCAAGCTGAGGTATATGACAAAATCCTCGTGGCTGACTGGATATCTATGAAGGAGTTTCACAGTGGTGATTTGCTAAATCGTCTAAATGGCGATGTGAACACGGTGGCGTCTAGTATTTTGAGCTGGATACCGAGTTTGATTACGCGTGGGGTTCAGTTTTTGGGGATTCTTGCGATAATTCTTTATTATGATCCGACGATGGCGGTGATTGCGCTTGGTAGTGCGCCTGTGATGGTGATTGTGTCAAAGACTTTGATGAAAAAGATGAGGGATTATAACAAGAGGATGAGAGAAGTTTCGAGTGAGGTTATGTCTTTTAATGAGGAGTCTTTTCAAAATATACAATCGGTCAAGGCGTTTGATTTGGTGGAGTTTTTCAGCAAGAGGCTGAGAAATGTGCAACAAAATTATAAAGATGTCTACTTGGATTACAATAAATTTTCTGTCTATACATCGTCTTTTATGTCGGTTGTGGGGATGTTTGTGGCTTATGCTTGTTTTGGGTGGGGTGTTTACCGCCTTTGGACAGGTCACATCACGTTTGGGACAATGACTTTGTTTGTCCAATTATCGAGCCAATTATCGTCATCATTCAAATCGCTTGTGAGCCTTGTTCCGTCTGCAATAAGCGCGACGACGTCTGCTGGCAGGATTATGGAGTTTTTCAAAATTAAAAACGAGACAAAGCTAGACGACGAAAAGGTGAGATTAATACAAAACAACACACAAGGCAAGGGGCTTAGTATCGAGCTTGAGGATGTTAATTTTAGTTACAATAACACTAAAACTGTATTTAAAAATGCAAATGTAGTGGCAAATCCAGGCGAGATTGTGGCTCTTGTTGGTCCTTCTGGTGAAGGTAAAACTACAATGGTGAGACTTCTTTTGGGG
The DNA here is from genome assembly GCF_015667935.1 of Clostridium sp. 1001270J_160509_D11. Classification (GTDB taxonomy): domain Bacteria; phylum Bacillota; class Clostridia; order Peptostreptococcales; family Peptostreptococcaceae; genus Intestinibacter. The sequence goes on from NZ_JADPET010000002.1 coordinate 21,008, forward strand.
CTTATTAATACTAAATCTGGAGGTGCATTTATAAAAGATATAAACGGTATAAAATGCAAAATTTCAGCATCTACAAGGCGATTTTTCTCTTATGTTCCACAGGGAAATACGATTTTTTCTGGAACAATAGCAGACAATATGCGCATGGTAAAACCAAATGCAACAGATGAAGAAATTATAGAAGCCTTAAAAACAGCTTGTGCATATGACTTTGTAAAAAAACTTCCAAAAGGTATAAACTCCAAAGTAGGTGAGAGGGGTGGCAGATTTTCAGAAGGACAAGCACAACGTATCTCCATTGCAAGGGCGCTTTTAAGAAAATCACCGATACTTTTACTAGACGAGGCGACTTCTGCATTAGACGTATTTACAGAAAGACAAGTCCTTCGCAATATAATGAATAGTGAATATGAAAGAACTTGCATCGTTACAACCCACCGCCCGAGCGTACTAACAATGTGTGACAGAGTTTATAGAATAGATAATGGAGATGTCAGCGATATTGATGAAAGAGAAGTAAATAGGCTTATAAAGGATTTTTAGAATTATATAAATTTAGCTAGTCAGGGGGAATAACTATGGGTAATAAAAAAACTAAGAAAAAACTAAAGATAGTATTGTGTATAATTTGTGCACTAATAATAATAGCAATTTCAGTTTGCTATTATCTAGTATACATTTCGTACAACCACCTAACAGTAAATTCTTACGATATAAATAGCGACAAAATAAATTCTTCAGTAAAATTCGTAGTGATAGGTGATTTACACGACAACACTTTTAAAGACGATGACAGAGAATTATTAAAACAAATAAAAGAACAGAATCCAGATTTTATAATAGCAGATGGTGATATTTTAAACGACGATTCTGAAAACAGCGACATTGCAATGAGTTTTATAAAAAGACTTGTAAAGATAGCTCCTGTTTATTATGCTTTGGGAAATCATGAGCTAGAATATATGGAAAATCAACATTCTGAAAAATTATTAGACGAAATAAAAAGCACAGGGGCAACTTTATTAGAAATGGAGTACAAAGATATAAAGGTAAATGGTGTCGATATTCGTATTGGTGGAATGTATGGATATGCGTTTGATCCAAATGGAACAACAAAGCGTGATGATATGGGAGATGGAATATATGACTTTTTGACAGAATTTGAAGATACGTCGAGTTATAAAATTATGATGAGTCACAGACCAGATAGTTTTGTATTTGGTGAAGCATCAAAAGCTTGGGATATTGACTTAGTTGTAAGTTCACATGACCATGGTGGACAAGTTATAGTACCGTTTTTAGGAGGGCTTTATGGCGGTGATCAAGGCTACTTCCCAGAATACATCCATGGTCTTTATAAAAAGGACAATATGCAATTATTAATTACAAGTGGACTTGGATCAAATACTCAGAAGCTACCTCGTTTTAATAACGTTCCAGAGATTATGGTAGTGAATTTAAAGAAATAATGATCGTAAATAATTAAAGATAAAAAGATTAAAAAAAGTGAGTTGCAAAACTTTAAAACATTTTACAATTCACTTTTTATATAACTAAATTTAAGTATTTTATATAGATAAAGTTATTTATTTTATCCTAATAATTAAGCTCTATTTTACTATCATCTTTTAAATACTCATTATCTTCCATATTAATATCTTCATATATGAAATCGTGAAGTACTCCTGTTGAGTTCACATCATACAACCATACCCAACCTGCGTTTTTATATTTTCCGCCTTTTACGTGCTTATCGTCGATTATTGGATATTCTGCTTGTTTGATTTCTTTTGATGTTGCAAAACTATATGAAGTAAATGCAAGGTTTAGCATTTCTCCTACTGTCAAGTTCGTTTTTACATAAGGCAGTAGTGTGTTTAGTAGTTTTGGATATTCAGACATTGAAAGGTCCTTTACTCCATCAAACATCCCCGAAATTATTTTACGTTGTCTTCCATCTCTGTATATACCATTATCAAGGTATCTCATACGAGCATAGGCGATTGCTTGGTATCCATTTAAAGTGTGTTTTCCGGCGTTGTTTATAAGTTGCATTTCGCCTTTATCTGCATAAGTACATGAATTATATGCACCTGGAATACCTTCATTTAAAGATTGAATTTCTCTTTCTTCAATCTCTACGTCTACACCACCAATAACAAATACTATATTCATAAGGTCTTCAAAATCAACTTGGACAAATTTATCAAGTCCTATTTTAAAGTTCTGTTCTATAGTCTTAAATAATAAATCTTCTTTGCCCCAGAAATAAGCAGCATTAAGTTTTCCTTTTCCGTGGTCTGGGATATCTACATATGTATCACGTGCAAGTGATGTAAGTTTTATATCATTGTGAATTGTGTCGATAGTAAGAATCATCATAGCATCTGATCTATATTTATCTTCGTTTTCACGACCATCTGTACCTAATAAAAGTATGTTTGTTATTCCCTCTACTTTTTGGTATTGAGAGTTGTAGTTGTCTTCTACATGAGCCGAATTTATTCTAATTAACACAACCCCGAATGTAATTAGTGGAATTAGAATAAGTAAGACTAGCAAGGTTATAGTAACCTTTTTAAAAGTAAAAAAGTTTTTTAATTTACCCAAATATGTGTGCTACTGATAAATATTTTTATCGTAGCGTTTCACCTCCCCTTAAATTTTCATTATATTCATTATATACAACAAGTTAAATTGGTTCAATATGTAAAATTAAAAGAAATATGGAAAATATACAAGAAATTATAAAAAATATACTGTTTAGATAGCTCAAAAGATGTAGATAAATTATAATTAATGTAGTAATTAAAAAGATTTTGCTAACTAAATATAAAAAATAACTCTATACAATATTAATAATAAAAGGGGGAAATATGGAGAAGTTTAATTTACAGTTTTTAGACTTATTAAAGTCATCATTAAATAATGGTACTTATGAAGGGGGATATATTGATTCACAAGATTTGAAACAGATTTATCGTTTATCTGAAATTCATCACGTTTTGCCTATGATATACAGTGCTTTATATAATCAAGAGTGTTTTAAAAATGCTGATGAAGAGTTTAAAAGAATGTTTAAGCAAGTTGCTCTTAGGTTAGTTGTATCTCAAATTCAACGCAGCAATAGGTTTTTAGAACTTTATAAAATTTTACAGAAAGAAAATATAGAAACAATTATATTTAAAGGTATAATTTTTAGAAATATGTACAATAATCCAGATGATAGGATGTCGTCGGATGAAGATATATTAGTAAAGCAAGAAGACTACGAAAAGATTAAAGAAATTTTATGTAATGAGGGGCTTGAATTTATTGAAAAAGAGGGAAATGAGTGTGCGTATTTCTGTAAAAAAACAGGCCTTTGTATAGAAGTCAGTACAAGCCTTTTTCCTGTTGAATCAAAGGCTTATGGACATCTAAATAAAGTATTTGAAAATATATTTGAAAATAGTATAAATATAAACATAGACGGCATTGATATCAAAACTTTATCACATGAGCAACATCTTATATATATTGTATTTCACAATATGAAACACTTTTTACATGGAGGTTTCGGCATAAGGCAAGTTGCCGATTTCTCCAAATACATAGAAACTTATAATCAATTTATAAATTGGGAAAAGTTCTGGAGTGATTTAAAAATCTTAAATTACGATACTTTTGCACTAAATTTAATCGATATAAGTTTAAAATATCTCGGATTTGATTATACTAAAGCTATATATCCTGAAGGGGTTAGAGATTTTAACATAATTATAAATTCTAAGGACTACTACATAAATAGCTATGATTTAATTAACGACATATTAAATGCAGGAGTCTTTGGCGGAAGTACAAAAGAGAGAAAACATACAGCGCTCATGACTTTAAATGCAGTCGAAGGGCAAAATAACACAAATAGATTTAAGGCGATATTCCCAAATGTAGACTATTTAAAGGGAAGTTATACATATTTACAAAAACATCCGATTCTTCTTCCTATCGCTTGGACACAAAGAATTTTATCTTATTTAAAGAAAAATAAAAACAACACAACATCTTATATAAATACTATGGAATTGGGAAAACAGAGAATAGAGCTATTAAAAGAATATAAAATCATAAAATAAAGTCGAAAATAGTAAATTTAAGAAAAATGTAATATTGTTGTAAGTTGAAAATATACTGGAAATATGGTATTTTTAATCTAGATTTTGACTAAAAATAATAAATAAAAGAGGGAAGAGGTAAAACGCAGAATGGATAAATATATCAGTAATAAGATAAAAAATGTGTCGTTATTCATGACGTTTTTTGTAGTTTTACTACATTCAAACAATCTTGAATCGGCAAAAGACGTAATAAGCGCAAATTCAATAATACAAAACTTTATAGGTCAAGGGATTGTCAGAATTGCCGTTCCTGTATTCTTCTTAATATCAGGATACTTATTCTTCTACAATTTCACACCTACTATGGAAAAATGGAAATACAAATTTAAAAGCAGATTCCATAGTTTATTTATACCATATGTAATTTGGTGTACAGGTTGGTTAGTTATACTATACTTAGTAGAATTAGTACCTGCTGGTAGGGCTTTATTTTCAGACAGAATAATAACAGACTATACTTTAAAGGAATTATTCGTAAATACATACGTATATCCACTACCATACCAATTTTGGTATATAAGATCATTGATGTTAGATGTATTATTAACACCAGTGTTCTACTATATAATTAAATCATTAGGCAAAAAATCACTACCTATATTTATTGTAATTTGGTTCTTATATCCAATATCAGAGATGTTTGGAGGAGTATGGATATTACAAATATTTAATTATCCATTCATGTTATTTGGAATAGGGGCAGCTCTTGCAATAAACAAAGTAGACTTACGCTTTAAATCAGTAACAGAAAATCAAGTTGTAGTAATAGGAATTATATATATATTAGCGTGTGCAGTTAGGGCAGCCCTTATGTACACAGATTTACCATTATTAGATTTAGCAGAGAATGTAGTAATCTTATTTGGTGTTCCGTTTATGTGGTTATTATACGATAGAATAGACAACATAAAAAATAAGAAATTCAAAATGGCTAAATACGGAATATTTATATACTTCTTCCACATACCATTCCAATCTATCCTTAAAAAGATATGGTTTAAAGTTATGCCTATGAGTAATATGAGCAGCTTAATAATCTTCTTCGTAGCTCCAGTTATAACAATAACTGTATGTGTACTTGTGGCTATGTTCTTAAGAAGGTTTATGTATAGATTCTATGAAATTCTTACAGGAGGAAGATAGATTCTATTAATATGAATATATATAGTACTTCATTTCAACTATTTTGATGTGGAGTACTATTTTTTTATATAAAGTCTATAAATACTGTAGTTTTGTATATTAGTAACTTGATATTAGTTGTATTTATGAATTTATTGTAGATATTTGACATTTTAAGGTGGCTATAAAGATAATTATATCGAATTTTTAATAGAGGTTATTTTATTTTAGTGTCAAATTTGATTAATATAATATTCAAGAGTGCAAGTTATAATCTGTAGATTGATTAGGAGGGGTTGCTGTGAAAAAATTTTTTAACGTTTTTACTATTTTAATAATAGTATTTATATTTAGATCGCCATTAAAAGATATATCTAATAATTTAATAAGTTATGTGCAAGGAAATGTAAACAATATAATAAATAAAATAGATAATGAAGATGAATACATAAATAATTCTGCTATTGGTGATGAAAATAATGTAGAGGAAAGTGTATCAGATTATAATGGTTCAGTTTCATTTGATAATTACTCGACAATAAAGCTAGGAGAAAGTGTTAAAAATGTAATCTCTAAAATGGGGGAGCCAAATAAAAAAGAAGGTAGCGAGTATGGTTTTAAATGGTATGTATACAATCAAGATATAGATAAGTTCTGTATGATAGGGATTTCTAAAAATAAAGTCGTAGCATTATTTAGTAATACTATGAATTCATGTGAATCTAATGGTATAAAACTAGGTGACGTGGAAAGTAAAGTGAAAAGTGAGCATAAATTACTTGATTATAGACGAATAAAAAACACTAGATATATCTTAAATGAAAAATATTATAATTTGATTAAGACAAAATCAAGTTATATCACAGTTTTTTACGATTCATTTGAAGATAATAAAGTAGTAGGAATACAAATTATAGGCAAAAAGACAGAAGAAAATATGGCTGAAATTTATACATCTGATGAGTCTGTTACTACTAGTTTTGAAAATATAAACAGATATTTGATAAATGAGGAAAGAAGCAGACGAGGACTAAATATGCTTTCATATGATGAAAACGCTACTTTGTGTGCTCGTGCTCACAGCAAAGACATGAGAGACCAAGACTATTTTTCACATACTAATTTAAAAAATCAAAGTCCATTTGATAGGATGATTCAATATGGAATCAACTATCAAGGTGCCGCAGAAAATATCGCAGCTGGACAAACTAGCGCAATCTTCGCCCACTATGCACTTATGAATTCAGAAGGGCACAGAGTGAATATATTGGGAAACTATAGATACATAGGTGTCGGCGTTGTATTCGGTGGAAGCTCAAGCATGTACTTAACACAAAACTTTTATAGATAAGTATATAATTTAGAATAAATATAATTAAAATTCAAATATATGCTTGACATAAATAAACAAATGTGTTAATATAGGATTCGATTAAGTAGACCAGATAATCGCGGGCAGCGCAAGCTGCGTGAGGAAAGTCGGAGCTCCATAGAGCAGGGTGCTAGGTAACGCCTAGTGGGAGTGATCCTAAGGAAAGTGCAACAGAAAATAACCGCCACTTTATGTGGTAAGGATGAAAAGGCGAGGTAAGAGCTCACCGTCGACTAGGTGACTAGTCGAGCCGTGTAAACCCCACCTGGAGCAAGGCCAAGATAGGGCATAAGGGATGTTGCTCGCATCCTCCGGTAGGTAGGCCGCTCGAGCTTATTGGTGACAATAAGCCTAGAAAGATGATTATCAAATACAGAACTCCGCTTATAGATTTGCTTAATTAACCATGAATGTAAAACTGCAATTTTAATAATTGCAGTTTTTTTGTGCAAAAAATAGTATTTTGTAACATAAAACTACATCATAACCCACGTTTAGATATTTAGTAATCTAATTTATTGCGGTTTCATACCAACTGTGATACTTTTATGCAAAAGGGGTAATTATAAATCTGACTGTATAAAGTCCATTGGGGGGAAGGCAAATGAATATTTTAGTTACTGGGGGTGATGGTTACATAGGAAGCCACACTGTCATAGAATTAATCAATGCTGGGTATGAAGTAGTTATTGTCGATAATTTATGCAATAGTAGTTCTATTGTATTGGATAGAATTGAGGAGATTACGGGAAAACGCGTAAAATTTTATGAAATCGACACGAGAGATAGCGAAAAACTTAAAGTGGTATTTGAGGAGAATAAAATCGACGCAGTAATACATTTTGCAGCGCTTAAGGCAGTTGGTGAATCTGTCGAAAAGCCACTAGATTATTACGATAACAATCTTACAAATACTTTAACAGTATTAAAATTAATGAGGGAGTTTGGGGTAGATAAATTTGTATTTAGCTCATCTGCAACTGTTTATGGCAATCCAAAAACTTGTCCAATAAAGGAAGATTTTCCACTTTCAACAACAAATCCTTATGGAACAACAAAATTAATGATAGAAGAGATTCTTAGAGATATCTGCAATGCTAATAAAGATTTTAATGTTGCAATACTTAGATATTTCAATCCAATTGGCGCGCATGAAAGCGGTCTTATAGGAGAGGAACCAAATGGAATTCCAAATAATTTAATGCCTTATATAACTAAGGTAGCAGTTCGTCAGTTAAATCAACTTAGTGTGTTTGGAAATGATTATGATACACACGACGGAACTGGTGTAAGAGATTATATTCATGTTGTCGATTTAGCAAATGGCCATGTCAAGGCACTTGAAAAATTAAACCAAAAGCCAGGATTAGTTACATACAATCTTGGAACAGGAACAGGATACAGCGTTTTAGATTTAGTAAAGGCGTTTGAAAAAGCAAGTAATGTACAAATTCCATATAAAATAGTAGATAGAAGACCTGGAGATATCGCTATGTGTTATGCAGATCCGACCAAGGCTAAAGAAGAATTAGGCTGGGTTGCAAAATACGATGTAAACAAGATGTGCAGAGATTCTTGGAACTGGCAAAGTAAAAATCCAAACGGATATAAAGATAAAAAACTTCAAACTGCTAAATAAAAATTCTAATATACACAATAATTTTATAATCGATAAATTAAGAAAATTTAAGAAAGCTTTATAATATAATTAATAAAAAATTGACTAAAAGTATGATATATAATATATATGGCTTTTAGTCAATTTGCGTTTATAATAAAAATTTTTAGCTACAATAGGAGGAAACGTGGAGTATTTAAGAATTTTAATTTTATCAATGATACCAGTAACAGAGCTTAGAGGAGCTATACCGATTGGGATGGCGCTAGATTTAAATCCAATTGGGGTTTATATAGCGAGCGTTGCTGGGTCGACATTAGTTTCGGTGCCTTTAGTATTGACTTATAGGCATATTGTACAATTTATGAGGGATAAAAAAATTTTCGTAAAATTGTTAAATAAAATAGATCAAAAAATAGAAAATAGTATGAAAAAAATGAAGGCAGCATCTTTGCTTGGAATAATATTATTTGTCGGAATACCACTTCCAACAACGGGGACTTGGACGGCTGCGGCGATTGCATCAATTCTTAGAATGAGGATAGTAGAGGCGTTTGCAGGTGTTTTCATAGGAAACTGCTTATCGGGAATTATAGTTTCATTAATCTCTTATCACATAATATAACAAAAAATGGTAACAAAATCTTAACTTATTTTCGCAAAGAAAAATAAGGTAAAATATGGTAAAAGGTGCTAATATATTTGTAGAGAGGGGGTAAGAGTATGAAGAAAGCATTCAAGAAAATTTTCATTGTACTTTTTACAGTAGTAGTTATATTAGTTGGTACAGCACCAATAAGTAGTGCAGAATCAAAATATCTTATAGTTGTAAATTCAAAGAAAAATACGTTGAATTATTACGTTAATTATACTCTAGTAAGATCATTTAGATGTTCTACAGGAAAACTTAGAACTCCGACACCACAATGTAAAACAACAATAGTAAATAAAATAAAAAACAGACCATATTATCAAACTCATATTCCAGGTGGAGCACCAAATAATCCTTTGGGAAAAAGATGGATGGGGCTAAATATCAACGGAACTTATGGAACTACTTACGCTATTCATGGGAATAATAATGAATCATCAATAGGTAAAAATATAACTGGAGGATGCGTAAGAATGCACAATAGCGAGGTTGAGTGGTTATTTGACCAAGTCCCAGTTGGAACAACAGTATTAATCAAAAATACTAGTGAATCAGATAATTATATAATGAAATACTATAATATGGGAACATTAAAAGCTACTTGGTACACAGAAAACAAGAAAACATATTATAAAAATCCAGATGGTACATTAGCTAAAGGATGGCAAACAATCGATGGAAATAAATATTATTTCGGAGCAACTACAGGAAAATTATATAAAGGTTGGGCAAACATCAATGGAAGTAAATACTACTTCGGCACAAACGGAGTAAAAGTAACTGGATGGCAAACAATTGACGGCAAGAAGTACTATTTCGGAACAACTACCGGAAAATTATATACAGGATGGAGCCAAATCGGTTCAAACACTTACTACTTCAGCAAAACATCAGGTAAATTATATACAGGATGGAGTAAGATAGGTGGCAAGACTTATTACTTAGGTTCAAATGGTGCTAAACAAACTGGCTGGGTTATAGTAGACGGAGAAAAATACTATCTAGGTACAGATGGAGTTAGACGTACAGGATGGCAAACAATCGGTCAACATAAATACTACTTCGGCAAGAAAACTGGTAAGTTATGCACTGGCTGGGCTCAAATTGGAAACAAAAAATACTATCTAGGTGACGATGGTGTTATGGTTACTGGAAAACAAACAATTGACGGGGTTGTATATGAATTTGATGCAAATGGAGTATTAATCCAAGGTTCAGAAAATAATTCTACTAATAAACCAAGTCAAAACACTACTAAACCAGAAAACAACCAACCAAGCCAAGATAATAATCAAAATAAAGAAGACAATACACCAAATCAAGATAATACAAATGGCGATGTGAAAAATGAAGATAACTCTTCAAAAGAAGATAATTCTTCACAACAAGAAAACGTAGAACAAATGCAAAGCGAAATTGCAAACTAAAATAGAACAAATGAAAAGTAAAATTACAAACCGATCAAAGGATTGTAGTTTATGCTTTAAAATACGAATATAATTATTTTTGTTATAAATACTGCTTAACGTAAAACAAACCTACATTAGGCAGTATTTTTTTAATTGTAAGTAAATTGTAAGGTTTTATCCGCCCTACTTAATTGAAATTTAAAATTTATTGTTCTATAATAAATTAAGTAACACGAACTATTTCAATGTATTGAGTATAAAAATAAGACAATTTCAATTTAGGGGGGAATGTTGTGAAGAAATTAAACGAAATATTTAAGTTAGACAAAAGGACAATACATCAAATTTTATTATGGTTAATCGGAGGATTAGTACTAGTATTTGCAACTGAATTTCTACTAAGAGGCAGTTTTGAAGATGTAATAACATTGATAAAAGAAAAGCCAGGAGTAGTTTTGGCTAATTATCTTCTAATACTTATGTTGACATCTATATTCTTCTTAGTAAAAAGAAAATATATGGTATATTTTATTTCCTTTATGGTAATATTAGGAGTAGCAATTACGACTTTCTTCCTAATGAAAGTTAGAGGTATCCCGCTTACTTTCTCTGATTTATACTCTATTGGAGAAGCTATGGAAATAGCCGATAAATACATAAACAAAACTATGATAATAATAGCAGTGATATGTTTAGCATTCTTAATAGCAGTTGCAGTATTTTTATATAAATTAGACTGTGATACAAAAAGATTTAAATTAATCAACTTTGTACTTATATTTATAGTATCAATAGGATTTTTCTCAACAGTAAGATCTCAACAATCAAAAAATATAATGCAATTTAAAAGATGGGACATACCTGCATCATATAAATGCAACGGTCTGACTTATTCAACTGTAGAGTCATGCGTTAAATACATCAGAAAAAAACCAAACGACTACTCACAAGCTAAGATACAAGAAATTAAAGACAAGGTGGACAAGGCTGAAGCAAGCGACAACAGAACACTAAACAACAAAAAGCCAAACATACTATTTGTTCAGCTTGAGGCGTTTATGGATCCTACTGAAGTAAAGGGAATCAAATACAGCGAAGACCCAATACCAAACTTCAGAAAGTTAACACAGACATTTACTCATGGGATGGCAAGTGCTCCGACAACAGGAGGAGGAACAGTAAGAACAGAGTTTGAAGTTATGACAGGAAACAACATCGACTACCTTACACCTGGAGAAATCCCATACAACACAATACTTAAGAGTAAATACTATAACTCTGTAGCAACAACACTAAAATCAGAAGGATACAAAGCTCATGCAGTCCACAACTTCCAAGGTAACTTCTACGGAAGAAATAACGCTTATGCAAAACTTGGATTTGATGATTTTACATCAAAAGAGTACATGAGCAACTATGAATTAAACGAAAGAGAATGGGTAAAAGACGTAATCTTAACTAAATATATCGAAAAGGCATTAGATTCTACAAAAGACTCAGACTTAGTATATACAGTCAGCGTTCAAGGTCACAGTAGTTATCCTACAGACGCTGAAAACTACGACTTCCCAATAAAAGTATCAGGTACATTAGACCAAAAAGTTCTAAACCAAATGTACTACTATGTCAACCAAATAAAAGGAACTGACGACTTTATTGGAGAGCTAGTAGATATGGTAAATAAAAGAGACGAAGACACAATAATCTTATTCTACTCTGACCATATGCCAAAGCTTAAAATATTTGAAGATGACGATTTTTATTTAGATAAATACAAAGCCCCATTTGCATTTTATGCTAACTTCGACATAGAAAAATACGATATAGACGAAATAGAATCTTATGAATTAAGTTCATTAATGTTTAAAGAAGCAGGATTAAAATACGGTCCAATGGAGAGATTCAACACATATATGAAAGATGATCCAGAATTCTCAAAAATGCAAGACCTTATAGAATACGATGTTTTATTCGGAAAATCATACTACATAAATGATGACGAAAAAGCAAAGAAAAACACTCTTAAAATGGGAGTAGAAGACATCGTAATCAACAATATCGAAACTAAAGGAAATAAAATGATTATACATGGAGCAAACTTCACTACAAACAGTAGAGTTTACCTAAACGACAAACAAGTCGATAAAAAATTCATAGACGAAAACACTTTAGAAGTCGATAAAATAGACAACTTAGACACAATATCAATAAAACAAATTGGACGTAATAGTGTAGTACTTAGTTCGACACAAGACTTCAAATACAGCGATTTACAAGCTAGCAAATAATTTTATAAAATAAATTAGCAAGTAAGTCACAAATTATCAAATAAACTGATTATAAGCTATGAAACAGGTTTAGTAAAATTTATAAAATAAGCTGATTATAACTTATAAACATAAGTGGGGGATATAAAAATACTTAGAGATTTTTATATCCCCTTTATTTGTTTAAATTAACTTAATATTAATTTGCTAAATTATAAATTTAAAACAAACATTATTAGGAGGTGGGGCTGATGTCTAGGACTGCGAAGAATGCAGTTATAATTATGGTGGCGACTTTGTTATCTAGAGTACTTGGATTTTTAAGAGAGACAATACTTGCGAATTTCTACGGAACAAGTATGGTTGCGGACGTATTTGTACTTACTCTAAATATCCCAGGGCTTATTATATCTATTGTCGGTTCTGTAATTTACATGATGTACATACCGATGTACTACGACACGAAAGAGCGTCTCGGCGAAGAGGAATCGCTTAAATTTACAAATAATATACTAAATATTTTATCAGTATTTTCAATAATAGTTTCAATCTTAGGAATAATTTTTGCATCCGAAATAATCAAAATCTTTGCGATTGGATTTACTGGAGAAAAATTCGCACTAGCAGTAAAATTCTTGCGTATTATGATGTTTGGTGTATTATTCTTATCTTTAAACAAGATTCAGTCATCCTTCTTACAAGTGAAGGACAGCTATTTGCCAGCGTCAATTGTAGGCGTTGTCTACAACTTAATCATAATAGGCGCAATATTTATAAGTGTAAAATACGGAAGTTATTACTTGGCGATTGGAGCATTAGTAGGTCTTTTTGTCCAAGTTATCATACTACTTCCTTGCATGTATAAAAGAGGATATAAATACAGCTTTTATATGAATATAAAAGACGAATCCATCATCAAAATGATTAAATTAAGTATACCTATGATGATGGGGGTTGCGATGAGTCAGCTTAATGTATATGTCGATAAGGCGCTTGCGAGTACTTTAGGTGATGGTAAATTATCAGCTCTTAACTACGCATCAAGACTTAACGACTTTGTCGTTGCTATTTTCGTAACATCTTTAATTACTGTTATTTATCCGAAATTATCTCAGTTTGTAAACGAAAAAGACATAACAAACTTCAAAAAGATAATGGTTAAATCGAGTAACTGCATAATTTTAGTCGTTGTACCGATAGTATTCGGAGCGATATTATTAGCAGAGCCGATCGTAAGAGTTTTATTAGAAAGAGGAAGTTTCAGCCACGAATCAACTCTTATGACTTCAAACGCACTTAGATTTTATGCAATAGGTATAATCGGATATGCAGTAAAAGAAATACTGAGCAGAGGGTTTTACTCATTGGGAGACACAAAAACACCAATGATAAATTCATCAATCGCTGTAATTATAAATATAATACTAGACTTATTATTTATAAAACCATTTAGTTATATGGGGCTTGCTATGGCGACAAGTATCTCATACATGGTTACAGTAGTTCTGATGTTCTTCAGCCTTAGAAAAAAGGTAGGCTCATTTAACGGTAGAGCAGTAGCACAAGTTCTTATAAAATCTATAATTGCATCAATTGCTATGTCGATAGTAGTATTATTTACTTACGACGCTTTAGTTTCAATGTTAGGATTATCGTTTATAGGAGAATGTGCGTCTTTAGGTGGAGCGATTTTATTAGGAGTTGTAGTATATGCAATTTGTATAAAATTATTTAAAGTAGAAGAAATTAAAGTTTTAGAAGGAAGTATAAAAAACTTCTTCTCTAGATAAACTATATTAGTTTTAATAAACTACTTTGATAGTGACAATTTTGATTTGGAAAAGTAAGAATCATACCCCTAAACAGCCAAAAACTTAGGTTTAAATTTGTGTATGTAAATTTATTAAAAAATAAAATGAATTTAACTTAAAATAAATTTAAAATCGAATAAATTTGGTTTATACTTTAAATTAAAAAGAAAAAGTAGAATAAAACATGTAAAAAAATTTACCAAAAAAGCCAAAAACTAACTATAAATTACCTGGCTTTGTAGAAAAAAGTTTTGAAGTATGTTAGAATAAATAGGAAATAAAATTTATAATATTAGGGGGTGAGTGTCACAAATCATGTTTACTGAAAAGAAAACAAAAACGACACTATCAAAAGCATTAGCTCTAGGAATGGTTGCAACATCTGTTTCTTTAGCTGGGCAAACAACAACAGCAGACGCAGCAAAAAACGAAAATACAGATACAACTTCATTATATAAAACTCAAACAATATCATCAAAAACAGGAACAGTTACAGCAAGTTCTTTAAATATTAGAAAGGGACCATCTACTTCTTACTCAATCGTAGGAGCTTTAAAAAATGGCCAATCAGTTACTATAACTGATACTGATAGCGCTACTGGCTGGTATAAAATAAAAACTTCAGCAGGAGTAGTTGGATATGCAAGCAACAAATACATAAAAGTTGATGGGCAAGTATCTGAAAATACTGGAAGCAATAACACAACTACAGCAACTGCTAAAAAAACTGCTACAGTTACTACATCATCACTAAATGTTAGATCTGGACCAAGCACAGCATACTCTATAGTAACAACTTTATCAAAAGGACACAATGTTACTATACATGAAACTGCTAGCACAGGTTGGCACAAAGTTACAACTGCTACAGGAAAAACAGGATATGTTTCACCAACTTATGTAAAAGTAACAGGAAGTACTAATAGTGGAACAACTAATAACAATACTAACACAAACACAAATACACAAAGTGGTGTTTATGTAGTACAAAGTTACTCAACTATAACTAAAGTTGGTAAAGTTAATGCGACATCATTAAACGTTAGAAGTGGACCATCTACATCTTACAGCGCGAAATCTAGTGTTAAAAAAGGAAATGTAGTAGGAATACTAAAACAATACAGCAATGGTTGGTATGAAGTTAAATTAGCTAATGGAACAACAGGATGCGTTAGTGGAAGTTACTTAACAATAACAGCAGGAAGTTCATCTAGTATAACTTCAGGAAGTACTTCTGGAACTACATCAGGAAATACAAATACAAATACAGGAACAAGCACAAATGCAAAAGTTCAAGCTGTTGTAAATATGGTAAAAAGACAAGTTGGTAAACCATATGTTTATGGAGCTAGTGGACCAAACTCATTTGACTGTTCAGGACTTATGTACTACTGCTACAAAAATGCAGCTGGAATAACTATTAATAGAAGTTCTGCTGCTCAAGCATCAAACGG
This sequence comes from Clostridium sp. 1001270J_160509_D11, assembly GCF_015667935.1. Lineage (GTDB taxonomy): Bacteria > Bacillota > Clostridia > Peptostreptococcales > Peptostreptococcaceae > Intestinibacter. The sequence continues at coordinate 36,870 of NZ_JADPET010000002.1, forward strand.
TAGATATGTAAGCAAAAGCAACTTACAACCAGGAGATTTAGTATTCTTCAACAGTGGAACAAACAGAATACGCCACGTTGGAATGTACGTTGGAAACGGACAATTTATCCATGCTCCAAGTCCTGGAAAAAGTGTTAAATACGAAAACTTATATTCTTCATATTACGTAAAAGGATACGTAACTGCTAGAAGAATTATCGGATAATAAATATTTTTTACATTAAATAATTATATTGTGAAGAAGACCACAAAACTTCTATTCGAAATAAAAAGAATAGTCGTTTTACGTGGTCTTTTTTGCGTTTTATAGAATATACTATGTTTCTGATTCATAAAATTTACTATTATAGAGGTAATTGGAGGAAATTGGTATGGTAAATATTACGAGCGGATTAATAGATAAAAAGGTAAAAAATATGAGGTTTTTCTTAAATTATCCGAAAATCGAGGTGGATGATGAAGGCGAAGAGATTCAACAATTTGCACAAGAGGTAAATAAATCAATATTAAACGAGGTAAGCATTTTTGAAGAAGTGGTTATCTACACTTATTGTGATGAAATAATAATTGGAAATATAAATGTTATTTCGGAATACAACGTTGCATTTAATAGAGGAAATATTGTCAGCATTCCTATGGAGTTTTCTCAAATTATTGGACTCACTGACATAAGCAATATCTACAGCTATAATTACGATTTTGATTTAATGAAAAAGATTACCTTAGAAGATATTTTTAAAGAAGATGTTGATTATGAAAAAATAATCCAAAGTTATATAATGGAAGAGATTTACGAGATTTTGGATAATTATACAAGCCACATAACTTATGATTTATATGAGTTGATGATGGAATCTATCTATATATGTGAAGATCCAGTTTTCTATTTTAATGGTAGAGATTTAGTAATCTGCATATCGAGTTTTGAATTAACAAGTCAAGTCTGCAATCTAATTGAATTTACAATATCATTTAAAAAAATAAAGAATATTCTAAGCGATTATGCTTTGAAAAATATATTTTTATATTAAATTTTGAGGAAGTGAAAAAAATGTTTGTCCGATATAATAGAGAATTGGCGGTGAAATACGCTACTGATTGGGCACAAGACAGAAACCCAAACTACAAAGATTATGAAAAATGGGGAGGGGACTGTACTAATTTTGTGTCACAATGTCTACACGAAGGAGGTATACCTTTTGATCATCATGGAAATGATATATTAAAACAGTGGTATTGGTATAGCGATATGAACAGAACTCCTACATGGACAGCCGCCGAGCCTTTTTACAAATACATCACAAAAAACAACACAAAAGACACCCAAAACTTTGGGATATATGCTGTGGAAGTATCATATAACGAATTGCAAATAGGAGATATTGTACAACTTATATACGAAAATGACTTAGCATATCACAACATGATAATCACAGATGTTATTTTAGATGGAGGGTATTTAATCGACTACTTAGTATGCCAACACACATATGATTTATACAACTTTCCTCTTAGCCAAAAACAAGGTGAAAAGCGATATATAAAAATTTTAGGATATTATGAGTAAAAGAGGATTAAATTGTTAATAATATTTGAAAAAAGCCTTTCTTAATGATAAAATTACCTTATAATATATAATGTAAAATATGCTCAGAATTGACTTAATTTAGGGCATATAAATTTAACCTAAAATGGAAAGGTGAATTCAGTGACTAAGAAAAGAACAAATAATCCAAGAACTACCTCAAATCAAGGTAATAAAACAAATACTCAAAATAGAAGACCGCAGACAAAGACGGCACAAAGGCCTACACAACCGCGAAAAAACAAAAAACAAAAAGGTTTACATAGAAAAAAATCATCAACTAAAAGGAAAAAACAACTAATAGTTTTAGTAGGGTTAATCATATTGATTTCTGTTGTAGGATTTATAGGAAAGAAAACATACAATTTCGTAAGTACTATTTGGCCAAATGTAATATCACTAAAAAATTCTCTGACAGGTGGAGCTATCGACACTTCAAACGTAAACACCGACGAACAATACGACGTAGGTGACGAAAAAGAAGCAACTCTACAAGTTAGACACAACGTATTTATAGATGCTGGTTGTGGCGGAAACGAAACAGGATATATAACAAATGACAAAATAAAAGAAAAAGAACTAAACTTAGAAATTGCAAAAAAAGTAGCAAAAGAGTTAAACAAACAACAAGATATCAACGTAATACTATCTAGACAAGATGATGTCTACATGAGCCCAGACGAAAGAAAATCTCTAGCAGAAAGCCAAAATGCTGAGGTATTTGTATCTATCCATATGGCTGCTGAGACTACAGGAAAAGCCACAGGAATAGAAACTATATACCACAAAGATTCCAAAAATGGCTCGGCTGACTTTGCAAGTCTTATGCAAACTTCTATAGTAGCGTTTGTAAAAGCCGAAAATAGAGGAACAAATACATACAATATGAGTGTATTGAGAGATAACAGTATGCCTTCTATATATATTCAATGTGGATTTTTAAGTAACTCTGGTGAGGAGAAAAATTTAAAAGATGAAAATTACCAAAATGAATTAGCGAAAGGTATAGCACAAGGGATATTAACTTATATAGATGCCAAAAAATAAAAAAGGAAGTGCAGATATGGCTGATTTAGAAATAAAGAAAATTTTAATTGAAGAATCTTTGAGAAAAAATCAAATGTCACAGATTTTTGATGTGGTGAAAAACGAAAAAATGGTGTTTTTCAGATCACTACAACAATACAAAAACAACAAATTTTTATTAGGCATAATACTAGACGAATCTGCCTACACTACAATCACGATATTTTTCGGGAAAGTAGCAGACGAGTCCAAAAAAGACATAATAATTAAATTAATAAATGAATTAAACGGTATACATAATGTAGAAAAATTTGTACTAAACAGAAATGACGAGCTTTTAGTCCAAATTCCTTATGTATCACTATCACAAGATTTCAACGGAGACGTAGCGATAGACTTATTGAGAACACTTTATCACATGCTTGTCCACAATGCATACGACAAGTTTGAAGAAATCCTAGGGGAGAGTATGTATAACCAGATATAATTAACTAGCTTAAATACAAAATCAAATAAAATTGGCAATACTCTAAAGCCAAATTTAGATAAAAATCAATCTAAATTTGGCTTTTTTACATGCAGAAATCAAAATATAACTATATAATTATTTACAGGACTAACTTTTAGTTTAAGTAGTAGTGATTTCGTTTAAATTTATTTGATGGGGGGCGACTATGGAAGAAAGTTTTGAAGTTTCAAAGAGGTATGAGAATAATTTAGATATTAAAAAGAGAAAAAATCAGGGGATTTATTATACGCCATACGTTGTTGTGGAGTATATATTAGAGCAGACAATACAAAAGCACGATGTAGTAGATGAGCCGTATCCAAAGGTGCTCGATATGTGTTGTGGCTGTGGCAATTTCTTAATAAGTGCATATGAAATACTTCATAAAAAGTTTTTGGAAAATATAGATAATTTAAGGATTAAATATGGAAGAGGTTTTATTTCATCAGAAGATATAAGTCTGCATATTATAAAAAACTGCATTTTTGCAGTAGATACAGACGAAGATGCATTATTTATATTTAAAAGACAAATTATGAATATTTTAAAAGATGAGCTTAGAGAAATTTATAAAGATAAATTTCTAATTAGTGAGGACGAGCTAGACGAGATTTTGTTTGATAAATACGAGAAAAATCTCAATATACTTTGTGCTGACAGCTTAAAAACAGACTTATGCGAAGTATTTTCTATAAAAAAGTTTGACTATATTGTCGGAAACCCGCCATACATTGGTCAAAAGCTTTTAGACAACGAATATAAAAAATTTTTATACAAGGAATTTGGTGATGTATATAAAAACAAAGGGGATCTTTATTTTTGCTTTTATAAAAGAATACTGGATTTATTAAAAGAAGATGGAAAATCAGGGATTATTACACCGAGGTATTTTATGCAGAGTCCATCTGGAAAGTATCTTAGAAAATACATGATAGACAATGCCAAGATAGACAATATAGTTGACTTTCTAGGTGCGAATTTATTCTCAAACCTAGGAATTGCAAGTTGTATCGTAGTGTTTGAACATAAAAACAAAAAAGATAAATACATACAATACTATAAAATAATAGATGAAAATATCAATATAAAGAAAATAGACAACTTAGGATTATATTTAAAACAAGATAATTTTAAAAAAATCATGGTAAATATCGAGTCACTTGGGGAAGATTGGTTAATGCTAGACCAGGTAGAATTCGAATTTTATAACAAAATCCAAAATAAGTGTCAATATTTTTTAGATGAAATAGGTGAGAGTTTTCAGGGGATAATCACAGGTTGCGACAAGGCATTTGTCGTAAATAAAGACGATAAAAATATAAGTAAAATAGACAAAAATCTACTAAAAAACTGGATTAAAAATACAAATGTCGAAAAGTACATAATTGATAATTCAAATTATAAATTGATATATTCAAACGACATAAAAACAGAACAGGACCATCCATTTGTTATAGATAATTACTTTATGCCATATAAACAAAAGCTCCAAAATAGGAGAGAATGTATACGAAATAGCCGAAAATGGTACGAACTTCAGTGGGGAAGAGAAAAATCTCTATTTGAGCAGACAAAGATAATGTATCCATATAAGTCTAGAAACAACAGATTTGCGATAGACTTTGATAATAGCTATGGAAGTGCAGATGTGTATTCATTTTTTATAAAAGAAAAATACAAAGATGAATTTTCATATGAATACTTAGTCGGGCTATTAAATTCAAAAGTATACGATAAATATTTTAAGATAATAGGTAAAGAAATGGGCAAAAAAATATTCGATTATTATCCGAATAGAGTTATGAAATTAAAGATTTTTAAAGATGAAAATTACAAGAAAATAGAGTCATTATCAAAAGAAATAATATTCCTCTCAAGAAAAAAACTATCTATAATAAATGAATTAGAAAGTACTTCAAAAAAATTAGCAATTTCAAGCGATTTAACTAAAATAACAACTTGTGAAAACGTTATGGAAATACAAGACAAAAATATTTCGCTCTTAAAAGAAAAACATTACCTTGAAAATAAAATCGATTTCATAGAAAATATAATAGAGGAAATAATTAAAAAATCTTTAAATTTAAATCATGACACTAATTTGGATTAAAACTTAAAAATTAGGTGATGTAAATGAAAGGTTTAGTATTAGAAGGGGGAGGCACTAAAGGTGCTTACCAATTAGGGGCTTATAAAGCTTTAAAAGAATTAGGTGTCGAGTTCGACGGTGTAGTTGGAACTTCAATTGGGGCATTAAATGCAGCATTTATAGTCCAGGGGGACTATGAAATAATGAAAGACATCTGGTTAAATAGGGATTATAAAAGTTTTATGGACATAGAAGAAGACTTCTATGAAAAATATAAAAATGTGGAGTTTAAGGCAAAAGATATAAATGTAGTCATAGATCTTATGAATAAAGCCAGAAAAAACGAAGGAATAGATATAACTCCTCTTAAAAATTTACTAAAAGAAAATATAGACGAAGAAAAAATAAGAAATTCATCAAAAGATTTTGGATTAGTAACAGTATACTTAGACAAAAAAATCATCCCACAACACTTGATGAAAGAGGACATACCGCAGGGGAAATTGGTAGATTATTTAATCGCAAGTTCGAGCTTACCTATATTTCAATTAGATAAATTTGAAGATAAACGTTATCTAGATGGCTTTTTATCAGATAATACGCCAGTTGGGTTATTGGCGAATAAAGGATATAATGATATAATAGTAATTAGATTATCGAATGATGCCGCAGGAGATAAAAGTTTGCAAAAATATGTAGATTTAAATCTAACAGTGATAAAACCTTCGATGGTTTTGGGAGGTTCTCTAAACAAGGACAAAGATCATATGGAGACATTGTTCAAACTTGGATATATGGATACAATGAAAGTATTTAAAAGATACGATGGGGTGAAGTATTTCTTTAATGCAGATTTCATATATGACGAAGAGACATGCTTTAATTTGATAAGTAACATAGATATAAAAACGATAGAATACATATGCAAGATCTTAAAAATAAGGAGAAAACCAAGCCTAAGAGTTTTATTAGAAGAAATCATACCACAACTTGGGGATATGTTTCATTTGGAAAAGGAATTTACATATAAAGATATTTTTTACAGTATATATGAAAGAAAACTTGAGGAAAATAATATAGACGTTTTGAATTTATACGATTTTTCAAAGGTTATAGACTCAGTCAATTCACAAATTGACTCAATTAATTTCGATTATGAAAATAATGAAAATAAATCCATTATTTTGTTAAATAAAAAAGAAAAAAATGAAAAGGCGATAACAAATAAACTACTAAACGATTTTAAAAATCAAAGTTTAAGAAAAATGCCTATATAAGTTTTTATGTGTATTAATTAGGAGGTACAAAATGGAAAAGACAGTAGTAATAAAAAATGCAACAGGATTACATGCTAGACCAGCAGGGATGTTCGTTAAAAAAGCATCTGAATTCACTTCAACAGTAGAAGTATTAGCTAAAGGAAAAACTGTAAATGCTAAATCAATCATGGGAATAATGAGCTTAGGTTTAGGTCAAGGTGAAGAAATAGTTGTTAAAGCTGAAGGTGCAGATGATGCAGCAGCAGTTGACGCATTAGTAGAATTAATCGAAAGCGGATTTGGTGAATAATATCCAAAGCCACATACAATATAAAACCTGGGGAAACCCAGGTTTTTAAAAATCAAACTGCAAACTATCTAAAAGAAGTTAAAATAAAAGTGAAAATAATAAATAATAAAAAGAAGTAAGGGTATATTTTAGGAGGAGTAAAAAAGATGTTTAAAGGAACAGCAGCATCACCAGGTATAGTACTTGGGAAAGCGTTAGTATTAGAGCATAATGAATTAGTCATAGAAAAGAAATCGATATCAGACGTAGAAACAGAAATAGCTAGATTAAACGAGGCAGTAGCTATATCAAAAACTGAACTTGAAAAAGTAAGAGATAAAGCAAAAGTTGAATTAGGTGAAGAAGAGGCACAAATATTTGAGTCACACTTATTAGTTTTAGAAGATCCTGAACTACTAGGCTCTACAATGGACAAAGTGAAAACTGAAAATGTCAATGCAGACTTTGCATTAAACGAAATAAAAGAGATGTTCGTTGGAATGTTTGAAGCTATGGACAACGAATATATGAGAGAGAGAGCGGCTGACATAAAAGACGTTACAAACAGAATATTAAGACACTTACTAGGTGTAAAAATAGTAGACTTAGCTGCATTAGAAGATGAAGTAGTTTTAGTTGCACACGACTTAACTCCATCAGATACAGCTACAATGGACAAAAAGAAAGTATTAGGATTCTTAACTGATATCGGTGGTAGAACTTCTCATACAGCTATAATGGCAAGAACTTTAGAAGTTGCTGCAGTAGTTGGACTAACAGATGCTACACAAAAAATAAAAGACGGGGACTTTGTTGTATTTAACGGAGATACTGGAGAAGTAATAGTAAATCCAGACGAAGAAACAATAGCTAAATACTCACAAATGAAAAAAGAATTCGAAGATTATAAAAAATCATTAGAATTATTAAAAGGACAACCATCTGTTACAACTGACGGAAAACATGTTGAATTAGCAGGAAACATAGGAACTCCAAATGACGTAGATGGTTTAATTAAAAACGACGCTGAAGGTGTTGGACTTTATAGAACAGAATTCTTATATATGGACAGAGTAGACTTCCCAACAGAAGACGAACAATACGAAGCTTATAAAGCAGTACTTGAAGGAATGAGCGGAAAACCAGTTGTAATAAGAACTTTAGATATAGGTGGAGATAAAAAACTTGACTACTTAGAAATGGACGAAGAAATGAATCCATTCTTAGGATACAGAGCAATCAGACTTTGTCTAGATAGAAAAGAAATATTCACAACTCAATTAAGAGCTTTATATAGAGCGAGTGTTCATGGAAAATTAAGAATAATGTTCCCAATGATATCTTCATTAGAAGAATTATTACAAGCAAAAGCAGTATGTGAAGAAGTAAAAGAAGCACTAGATAAAGAAAACATAGCTTATTCAAAAGATATAGAAGTTGGTATGATGATAGAAGTGCCATCAGCAGCAGTAATATCAGACGTACTTGCAAAACACGTGGACTTTTTCTCAATAGGAACAAATGACTTAATCCAATATACTTGTGCAGTAGACAGAATGAACCAAAAAATAAGCTACTTATATAACCAATTCAATCCAGCAGTATTAAGATTAATAAAAATGGTTATAGAAAATGCACACAAAGAAGGTAAATGGGCAGGAATGTGTGGAGAAGCAGCAGGAGATCAAAGAATGATACCAATATTATTAGGATTTGGTCTTGATGAATTCTCAATGAGTCCAATCTCAATATTACCAGCTAGAAAATTAATAAACTCTGTGAGTCAAGCCGACATGAAATCATTCTCAGAAAAAGTGTTAGAACTTGGAACGGCACAAGAAATAGAAGCATTTATAGCAGAAACTTTTAAACATTAATTAAATAAATGCTATAAACATAGCTACCGAAAAATTTATATATAAATTTTTAAAGGTGTAAAGAAATATAGATTAAACTAATTTTCTATATTGCTTCACACCTTTTTTTTATTTAAATAACGAATGAAGTCGCCCGCGCCATGAATTTAAAAAAAAAAACCAATCGGTAGGTTTTATTCCTACGACTGGGGAAATTAAACTATAAATTATAAAATTTACATAAATCTAAAAGGTATTTTGTTTTGGTTTGCATACCAATGTGCGTACGAATTTTTCTTTCCGTAGATTGTTAAGTTTGGACAGTTTTTAAAAGCAAATTCGCTTATTGATGTTATTGTCTGTGGTATAACAACTTTTTTCAAATTCATACAACTTCTAAATGCATATTCCTCGATATTTTGGATAGTTTCTGTAAGAGTTATTTCTTCAAGATTTATGCAGTCACAAAATACTCTAGAACCGATAAATTTTAACCCATGATTTAATTTTATTTTGTTTAGATTTGTGCAACCTAAAAATGCTGTATTTTTTATGTAAGTCACCTTTTCTGGAAGTTCAATTTCTCTTAGTGATTTGCAGTTGGTAAATATTCCAGATGAAATAGATTTTAAATTTTTAGGTAGTTTTACTTTTTTTAATTTTATGCAGTTTGAAAAAGCACCTTGTTTTATTGATAAAATTGAATCAGGCAAATCAACCTCTCTCAAATTAATACACATTGAAAAAGCTCGTGAGCCTATTGACGAGATATTAGGTGAAAATTTCACATTTTTTAAATCAGTACAATTAAAAAATGCCAAATCGTTTATAAGTTCCACACTTTCTGGAATATCAATTTCTTCTAGATTTGAGCAATATCCAAATAAATACGTATCTAAAATTTTTAACTTTGGAGAAAGAGCTATATTTTTTAAGTGGCTACATTTAAAAAATGCACCTTCATTTATATTTTCAATATCATCTGACAAATATATATCAGATAAATTGTTACAATTTTTGAATGCGTATTTTCCAATAGTTTTTAAACTTTCTGGTAGACTTAAATATTTCAAATTTGTGCAATTTAAAAAACATTCATCAGAGATAGTTTCTAACATATCTGGAAATATTACTTCAGAAAGTGAGCTACACCCAGCAAAAAGTTTTTTGTTAAGTTCTTTCATACTTCCTAAAAAGACAATTTCTTTTAAAGATTCGCAATTAGAAAATGCCTCTCTTTCAACATTAGATATATTGTCTGGTAGATGAAGTGATTTTAAATTTATACAGTCCGAAAATCCTAGATATGGAATAGATTTAACATTTCTAGGGATATATACATTTTCAACACTTTTGTTTACACAACTTACGGCATTATTTATTATAAATAGATTTTTCAAATTATCTGGATCATCTGCTAAAAAGTCGTCGTTTAAATTTCCATGTAAATCATCAAAAATCGGCATTGTATTCCTCCTTATATAATTGATTTTTTATATAAAGTCAAGATAGGCAACCCATCAATTGCTGGGTTTACCTATAATTGTCATATCATAATGATAAGATAATATCACTTTTCAAATGGATATTCAAGTGATAAAATAATTGATAAGAGAGTCATTAAAATATGTAAATGGTATCGACATAATTTAATAAAAACCCTACATTTAAGTAAACAATCAAAATAATAAATTTACATATTAAAATGAGAATATACTTATTTAAGGAGGATAAATATGTCATCATTAACAATTAGCCCAGAAGAAGAGAAAAGAGTGAAAGGACTAGGATTTTTGAACAACAAAGGAACAGACAATTTTTCAGCAAGAGTATTAACAGTCAATGGTAAAATAACTGCAGCTCAACATAGATGTATTGCAGAAGCGGCAGAGTTATTTGGAAATGGAAATATAACATTTACAACAAGATTATCTATAGAAGTTCAAGGGATACCATTTGACAAAATTGACGATTTTAGAAATTACATAGCAAAAGAAGGCCTAAAAACTGGTGGGACAGGGGCGAAAATACGTCCGATTGTATCATGCAAGGCGACAACTTGTAAATTCGGTAGACTTGACTCATTTGCAATATCTGAAGAAATGCACCATAGATTTTTTGAAGGCTATAATGATGTAGCCCTACCACACAAATTTAAAATGGCAGTAGGCGGATGTCCAAATAACTGCATGAAACCAGACCTAAACGATATGGGGATTGTAGGTCAATTAATTCCAACTCATGACTTAGATAAATGTAAAGGATGCAAAAAGTGTAAAATAGAACAAGTATGTCCAATGGATGCATGTAAAGTTGTGGATAAAAAAATAACTAGAGACACAAATATATGTAATAATTGCGGACGTTGTGTCGGAAAATGTCCATTTGGTGTAGTCGATGAAGGTACACCGGGATACAAACTTTATATAGGTGGTAGATGGGGCAAAAAAATCTCTATAGGAAAACCACTAACTACAATTTTTAAAACACAAGAAGAAGTTCTAGACGTTATGGAAAAAGCAATCTTACTATATAAAGATCAAGGTATAAAAGGTGAGCGTTTTGAAGAAACAATAAAACGTATCGGCTTTGAAAATATAGAAGAACAACTTTTAGACGACGATTTATTAAATAGAAAAGATGAAATACTAAACAAAGAACTAGCATTAGCAAAATAAAAGTTTATATATAAAATAAAATTAAAAAATTTAATATATTTACAATTAAATTATCAAAAGAGGTTATCAATATCCAGATAACCTCTTTTTTAATATAAAATTATACTTATTTTTTAAAAATACATGTCTGGAATCCATGAAATCACGTATTCATAATCTGTTTTTATATTTGGATTCAATATTTTAAATCTTCCTTTTACCATTTGTTCCTCAAATACACTATCTAAATGGCAAAGAGCGATTCCCATATCTATTTTATTGATATCTTTAGTTTTAGTGCTGTAAAAATGAAGTCCATCATCATTTAGTACAACTCTCCATGGCTGACAATTTAGTGAAGATGGAGCAAGACGAACTGCCTCTAATGCATCTGAATAAATTCCCGCATCTTTTTTTGTAAGAGGGGTATAAAAATCGTCTTTGTGAAATAATGAGCTAAATGAATCTCTTTTGTTGTGGTTATTTCCAATTAAAAATCCTATTGGACTTCTTCTGCCGCCTTCATACCCAACAGGTGATACAACCGGTAGAACATACCCATCTTTAAGTTCAACAGCTTTTGCAAATTTCCCTTTATTAAAAGTTCCACCAAGCCAAACTGTACCAAGTCCAAGTGAAGTACAATATAAGATAACTTTTTCAAAAGTATAACCAAGCGCTTCGAGTGTAAGGGGTTTATCCTCACAATAAGCAGCCAAGAAATAACTTGGATTTTTGATAACGCCATATGTACCCAGCTTTTCGTTGTGATATCCGTCTGGTTTTAAAAGTTTAATTTGAATTTTCTTGTTGAATGGATTTGTAACACTATCGATATAAGTTTGAATTTTTTCTAAAATACTTTCATCTATCGGATTATTGCTATAAGTCCTGACAGAATGTCTACTTTTTATAACTTCAAGAATAGATTGTTTCATAGGATGAACCTCCTTAATTTACACAAATATGATATAAGAAAATAATAATTTAAGCTATTTTAAAATATAAATTTTCTTATACTTAAATTATAACATGAAAACCCAATTCTTGAAGAAAATGTAGTTATCTAAATTAATCACTTCAATATAACATAAAATATATTAGATAGTGCTATAATGTAATAAATAAGGGGGGAGCGAAATGTTTAACCTACCGTACAATAAATTTCACAAAACACTAGAAATAGTAACTTTTATTTTGCTGTTAGCACAAATTGTATATACTGCTGTTTTATATCCGCAGTTGCCGAGCAAAATACCATCACATTTTAACTTAGAAGGACAAATAGATGGTTGGTCAGGAAAAGGATCGATAATAATACTTGTTATAGTTAATGTAGCATTATATATACTGCTTACTGTTACAATGTTTTTTCCAAGATTGTGGAATGTGCCGGTCAAAATTACAGATAAAAACAAAGGTATAGTGTTTAATTATACTATTAATATGGTTTTATTAGATAAACTTATCTTAGTTATGAGCTTTTCTTATATAACATATTGCTCAATTTCAGCAACTAAAATGGGGTGGTGGTTTACGCCAGTTATGCTTGTAGGAGTTTTGGGGGTGACTTTTTACTATACCTTTAAATTATTTCTAGTTAAATAAATAAATAAGAAGTTTTTAATTGAATAGGAGATAAGACAATAAGGAGAAGAATATGAAAAATTACGATGCTTATATATTTGATTTTGATTATACATTAGCAGATGCAACAGACCCAGTAGTGGACAGTTTCACATATGCACTTGAAGAAATGAATTTAAAAAAGGCAACTCGCCAAGATATAATAAATACAATAGGAATACCAATAGGGGAGTCATATACAATTTTGACTGGTGATGATTCAGAAGAGGGTATAGATTTATTTAAAAAATATCAAAAGGAAAAATCAGATGAAATAACAGTTCCAAATACAGTTTTTATAGGTGGAGCAAGAAAAGTTTTAGAAACTCTTAAAAATAGAGGCAAAAAAATTGGAATAGTTTCATCTCGTTGGGGACAGAGAATAAACGACGTATTTGAAAATCTAGGATGTAGAGAATTAATTGACTTTATAATAGGAACAGAACATGTTGAAAATTATAAACCAAATCCAGAGGGATTATTTAAAATGATAGAAATGATGAAATGCGAATCTCCAATTTATATCGGAGACAGTTATATAGATGCAAAAGCGGCACAAAACGCCAATATAGATTTTGTCGGCGTGACAACTGGCACAACATCAAGGAAGAATTTAGAATCATACCCACATGTGGCAGTATTAGATAATTTAGAGGAGCTTTTAGAGATATAGTGTAATTAATAGATTTACATCTATGTTTAAGGAAAAAAATTCCTTGACTTTTTCTTATATCAGTATCTACAGCAGCAGTAACAGCATACGGAGTTTATTATAAAATACAACAATTTGTATTTTTCGCAGCATTCGGTTTAAACAACGCAATCATTCCAATTGTTTCATTTAACTATGGAATGAGAAATAAACAAAGAGTAAAAGAAGGAATATTCTACGGCATGATGTATACACTAATTATCATGGGTATTGGGTTAGCATTTTTACAAATTTTTGCATATCAAGTCGCAGGTATATTTGCATTATCTCCAGATATACAAAAATACCAAACTCAGAAAATGTAATTTGGTGGGCATTTCCAATAGCAGAAGGATTCGCACTAATTGTCGCTGTATTTATAATGAAAAAAATCAATAAAGATAAAGTAAAAGAACTCGCATAATAACAGATTTAAAAATATAAGAATGTCTGTTAAATCCTCTCGCTATATAATGTATGGATTTTTGAAAAAACTTTAATTAAAATTTTAATTTTATGTCAAAACTAAAGTAGTAAGAAATTATGTGTTATTATAATAGTAGATAGATTATAAAGAGAGGTGACTTAAATGTCTATGAAAAGAGCGAATGTTGTAAGCCCTGTGCAATAATTTAGAAAACATGTTGTATAGGGCAAGTTTATAAAAACTTAATTAAAAAATTTGCGCATGTTTTCTTAAAATTATTGCTTTTAGTTTACAAAATAAATGTAGATAGGAGCAAGGGTTTATGAAATACAAAAAAGCGCAGGATGTATTACCTCAACATATGATTGAAGATTTGCAGAAATATATAGAAGGTGGTTATCTTTATATACCTAAAAAAGAAGAGAATAAAAAGTCTTGGGGAGAAAATACGAGTACTAAAGATGAATTAAATAAAAGAAATAAAGAAATTGCCAAAAAACATAAAAATGGGAAAACTATAGAAGAATTGGCTGATGAATATTATTTAACTGGATATAGTATAAGACGAATTATTAAAAAGGTAGATTTATAAGTATAGTAATTAAAAGAATATATGTAGTAAAGAAAATATATAGTAATTAAAAAATATATATTAATTGAGATAAATATATGGCTATTGCAGAGATATTGCAATAGCCTTTTTGTTATTTTTAATGCCAATAAAAAAGTGTATATTAAATTTGTAAATTGGAAATTAAATTTAATGTTTACTTTTTAGTATTTAGATGAATTATAAAATTAACATGTTTAATTCAGAAATATTTGTGTTCTTGTGCACAATGTAAAAAGGGAGTAATTTATAAATATAAGTACTTTTAAAGAAAGGGGTGCTAATATGAGTATTTTAAACGTGGAAAATATGACTCAAGGTTTTGGGGATAAAATTATTTTTAATAATGTCAATTTCAAATTAGAAAAAAATGAGCATATTGGTCTTGTAGGGGCAAATGGTGAGGGCAAAACTACTTTTTTTAAACTTATTACAAATGAGCTACTTCCCGACAGTGGCACAATTTATTGGAATAATAAAGTTAGTATTGGATATATGGATCAAAATGTTAATATAAATAATTATCCGACAGTTAGGGAATTTTTACAAAGTGCTTTTGCGGATTTATATAAAATAGAGGAGAATTTAAACGAACTTTATAATAAAATGTCGACATCTAATGATATTGAACTTGAAAAAATAACACAGAAAGTATCAACCTTACAAGGTGTGCTAGAAGATAGTGATTTTTATAGTATTGATTCAAAGATAGATGAGATTTCATACGGAATAGGAATAAATGATTTTATGTATAATAAGTCAGATGAATTGAGCGGAGGGCAAAGGAGCAAGGTTCTTTTGGCAAAGATGTTACTCGAAAAACCAGATATTTTGTTGCTTGATGAACCGACAAATCACTTAGATGAGGAAAATATAAATTGGCTAAAAAATTATCTGAAAAGCTATGAAAAATCATTTATATTGATTTCACATGATACAGAATTTATGAACGAGGTCGTAAATGTAGTTTACCATCTGGAGCATAAGAAATTCACAAGATATAATGGGGATTATAAGAAATTTCTAAAATTATATGAGCTTCACAAAGAGCAGTTAATGAGGGATTATACAAAGCAACAAAAGGAGATAAATAAACTAGAGGATTATATAAGAAAAAATAAAGTTAGGGCAGCAACAGCAGCACAGGCAAAGGCTAGAGAAAAGAAGCTTATGAAGATGGATAAAATAGAAATAAGTAAGCAAAAACCAAAGCCACATTTTGATTTTAAATTTTCTAAGCCATCCTGGAGCGTTATTTTCAAAACTAAAAATTTAGTAATAGGATATGACACACCACTCACAAAACAACTCAATTTAAAGATGGATAAAAATAAAAAAATAGCAATTATCGGTGCAAATGGAATAGGCAAGACAACTTTATTAAAAACTTTGATGAAAGTTATAAATCCAATAGAAGGGAAAGTTATGTTAGATGAGCAACATTTGGATATAGGTTATTATGAACAAGAAAATTATTATACAGAAAATGTTGTTATTGACGAGATTTCAAATGAATTTCCTAAAAATACGAAAACAGAAGTGAGGCGAATGTTGGCAAGGTGTGGATTGACAGATGAGCACATAAACAGCAAGCTTTGCAAACTTAGTGGAGGGGAACAAGCAAAGGTAAGGCTTTGTAAAGTTATCAACAACCCAAGTAATATACTATTTTTAGATGAACCGACAAATCATTTAGACGTAGATGCAAAGGAAGAATTAAAAAGAGCTCTTATAAATTATGAGGGTAGTATAGTTTTAGTAAGTCATGATAGAGATTTTTACAAAGATATTGTGACTACAGTTTGGAATTGTGAAAACTGGATAATATAAAGTCTGTAAACACCATATATAGTAAAAGATAAAAAACATCTACTATATATGGTGTTTTATTTTTAAAAAAATACAAAAAATAAATTAAAAAAGAAATTATGTGGGTATAAATCATAAATGGACATTATATAGATATAGACTTTAAGCCCAAGACAAATTTCTACACTTATTATTTCAAACCTTAAAATGTGTAAAAATCTTATAAATAATTATTGTGGGCAAGATAAAAACGAAATTATAAATATAAACTAGGCGACAAAGGAGAAATTCGATGAATTATATAGAGTTAAATAACCAAGTTATAATCAGGGACGAAAATGGGAAATATCAACTTGACAAAGATAAAGAAGCTCTAAAATCGTATTTAGAGGATTACATAGAGCCAAGAATGAGAAAATTTAATAACTTAAAAGAAAGATTAGATTATTTAGTTAAAAACGATTACTACTCAAAAGAAATTATAAATATGTATGATGAGTATGTGATTGAAGTTATATATGATTTTATAAGATCGAAGAATTTTAAATTCCAATCTTATATGAGTGCGAGCAAATTTTATCAAAATTATGCTCTTAAAAGTGATGATGGGGAAGAAATATTAGAAAGTTATGAGGATAAGGTGTTGATTGTTGCATTGACGCTTGGAGATGGGGACTCTAAACTTGCAAAAGATATTGCAGGAAAACTTATAAATCAAGAGTTTCAACCAGCGACACCGACTTTCTTAAATGCAGGTAGAGCAAGAGCAGGAAAGATGGTATCTTGCTTTTTAGTAAATATAGAGGATAGCTGTGAAGGTATATCTTATGGAGTTTCATCTGCAAACCATTTGTCAAAAATAGGCGGTGGGGTTGCGCTTAATTTGACTAGACTTAGGGCTGCAGGCGAATCTATAAAAGGAATCAAAGGAGCAGCCGGCGGGGTTATGGGTGTTGCAAAATTACTAGAGCAATCATTCAGCTATTTCAACCAAATGGGAGCGAGACAAGGCGCTGGGGCAGTTTATTTAAATGTACTTCATCCAGACTTTGAAACACTACTAGACAGTAAAAAGATAAATGCAGACGAAAAAATAAGGCTTACAACACTTTCAATCGGAGCTATAATTCCAGATAAATTTATGGAGCTTGCGGAGAAAAATGAAAATTGTTATGCATTTTATCCACATTCAATTTATCAAAAATACGGTGTTCATCTTGATGAAATAAAAATGGACGAATGGTATGACAAATTAGCACAAGATGATGAAATTGAGAAAAAGGAAATAAATCCAAGGGAACTTCTAACTAGGATTGCACAAACTCAACAAGAATCTGGATATCCATACGTTGTATTTATCGACAGTGCAAACCAACAACATACGCTAAAGGACGTGGGAATGATAAAAATGTCTAACTTGTGCTGTGAGATTTTCCAATACCAAACACCATCAGATATAAAAGGTTATGGTCAAGTCAGCGATTGGGGACAAGATATAAGTTGTAATCTGGGCTCTTTAAATATAGCAAATGTTATGGATAATAAAGATATTGAAAAGACGATAGATGTAGCGATTAGAGCCTTGACATATGTTTCTGACAATACAAATATAGAAGAAGTACCTACTATCAAAAAAGGAAACGACTCATCACATTCAATAGGTCTTGGAGCGATGAATTTACATGGATATTTAGTTAGAGAAGATATAATCTATACGTCAAAAGAAGGTAGAGAATTTGCCGATGTATTCTTCGCAATGATGAGATATTACGCGATAAAAACATCAATGAATATAGCAATTGAAAAAGGAGAAACATTCAACGGATTTGAAAAATCAGAATATGCAAAAGGGCCAGAAAGTGAATTATTTAAAAAATACTGCACAAAAGATTTCTTGCCAACTAGCGAAAAAGTATCAAAATTATTTGAAGGAATAAACATTCCGACAAAAGAAGATTGGAAAGAATTATTACAACAAGTTAAGACAAATGGTATTTATAATGCTTACTTAAGTGCAATCGCACCGACTCAAAGTATAAGCTACGTCCAAAATTCAACTTCGAGCGTTATGCCGATAACTGAGCAGATAGAAGTTAGAACTTATGGAGATTCGACAACAATTTATCCAATGCCGTTTTTAACTAATGAAAACATGCTTTACTACCAATCAGCATACAGAATAGATATGCTAGACCTTATCGATATGGTGGCGATAATTCAAGGACATATTGACCAAGGAATTTCGACAACACTATTTGTAACAGACGACAAAACAACAAGAGATATTGCAAGATACTACATTTATGCACATAAAAAAGGACTAAAAAGCCTTTATTATACTAGAACGAAGATGGAAAGAAATAATGAATGCCTAGTGTGTTCAGTTTAAGATTCAACATAAAGAGGTGATAAAATGACATTTAAATTAAACAACGTACACAAAGCAGTCAACTGGAATGTTGAGGACGACGACTTCACTCAGGCATTTTGGGATCAGAATGTAAAACAATTTTGGCTGCCAGAAGAAATATCAGTGTCAAAAGATGTAAAAGTATGGAGCGAACTTTCGCCAGAGGAGAGAAATCTTTATAAAAAAGTGTTAGGTGGACTGACACTTTTAGACACAAAACAAGCCAACAACGGAATACCATCGATGATGAGTTTGACAGATAATCTTCAACGAAAAGCCGTACTTTCATTTATGGGAACTATGGAAGAAATCCACGCAAAGAGCTATTCATCAATATTTACAACATTATTAACAGTGCCGGAAATAGACGAGATATTTGAATGGATAGAAAGCGAGCCGACTTTACAGAAAAAAGCCGAAATAGTTTTAGCCCAATACGAAAATACAGATGACAGATATGGTCTATATATGTCGATGGCGACATCAGTATTTTTAGAAAGCTTTTTATTTTACTCAGGATTTTTCTACCCATTATTTTTAGCTGGACAAGGAAAAATGATGGCAAGTGGAGAGATAATTTCACTAATACTTAGAGACGAATCACTTCACGGAAAATACATCGGACTTCTTGCACAAGAGATATTCAAAGATTTTTCAAAAGAAGAACAAAAAGAGTACAAATCAAAAGTCATGGACGTATTCGATAGACTTATGGAAAACGAAATAAACTACACAAATACAATATACGAAGGAACAGGGCTAGCTGATGAAGTCATAAACTTCCTAAAATACAACGCAAACAGAGCAATGGAAAACCTAGGATACGACAACAGACTCGAAGTCGACCCAGTAAATCCAATCGTGCTAAACGGACTTAGCACAGAAACAAAAACACACGACTTCTTCTCAACAAAAGGTAACGGATATCAAAAAGGAGTGTATGAATCGCTACAAGATAGTGACTTTATTTTCGATAGGGAGATATAAATTTAGAAGTTTTATATATATTATAAAAAAGACCACATCTTAGAGTTTCATTAACTGAATCTCGAGATGTGGTTATTTATAGTACATAGGAAATTATAGTTCATTTAAAAACTGTTGATAAGTATAATTTCTGTATATGTGCTTCAAAGAAATCTACATTTTTAAGGGTCTTTTGAATTAAAGATTTCTTTATTAATTAAGGTGCTTTTTTATTATTTCTCTAACCCTTTCTATATCGATTTTAGTGAATCTTGAAATAGTTGCCTCATCAAGGCCTTCGCCTAACATATTTAATACTATTTCTACTTGATTTTTCTCAATACCTTTCTCAATACCTTTTTTAATCCCCTTTTTTTCAACTTATGGATCATATAAACTCTTAGTCATGATATTCACCTCTTTTTCTAAGTTTTCATCATCTATATAATTTCTATTTAGATATTCAATTAAATTTTGAATTGCTAAAAGCATACTGTGAAAATCTTCACCGAGGATTTCATCTTGGTCAAATAACTCCTTTGACTCAATAGCTAGTTTTTCATAACATCAACTTCATAAAGAAACTCTTTTTCATCTCCAAAAACTATCATTAATTTTAAGCTATCTTCAATATTTTTATTTTCCTCAAAGAGAATCACCTTCTGCTTTGGAAAATACAATCTTTTGATATTATCCCCATCATAATCAGCATTTTCTTTTCCTTTTCTAAATCCATACTCAAACATACGAATTATCATGGTGTTGTCATTTTTAATTTATTATAACTAATATTTTTCTATTTGGATATCACCTCTTTAGGTATATCTAATTCTTTACTGAAAATTAGTATTTTAAACAAAATAAGTAAATTTTTCTATAATTATAAATATAAAAAATCCATTGGAAAGTACGAGGTTTAGGTTATGATATAATATAAGTAAAAATATCAATTAAGGAGCAAGTATGATTAGAGATTTAAAACAAAAAGATATAGATAAAGTTATGGAAATCTGGCTTGAAAGCACAATAAAAGCACACGACTTCATGCCAGAAAAATACTGGCAAGACAATTACAATGCAGTAAAAGATATATACATACCACAGTCGAAAACTTATGTTTATGAAGAGGGGGAAGAAATTAAAGGTTTTATAAGCATATTAAACGACGACTTTATAGGGGCATTATTTGTATCACTGAATGAGCAAGGAAAGGGGATTGGCTCAAAGTTAATAGAGTATGCAAATGCTAAATTTGATAATTTAAAATTAGCTGTATATAAACAAAATCAAAAATCGGTTGATTTTTATATTAAAAAGGGATTTGAAATTTTATCGGAAGAGATTAACGAAGATTCAGGTTTTGAAGAATATATTATGGTTTATAAATAGCAAAATCTTAAAAAGAGTATATATCCAGCCAAAGTAGCTAGGGATATACTCTTTTAATCTTTAATATAAAGATATTTTATTCAACTTCTTTAAGTAAATCTTCAGCAGAAATTCCATACAATTTTGCCAATGCCAATAAATTTGAAGTACTTGGGTCAGAGGCACCATTTTCCCATTTCGAAACAGCTTGTCTGCTTACACCGATTGATTCTGATACGAATTCTTGTGTCATTTTACATCTTATTCTATTTTCTTTTAATACCTCACCCAAAGATTTTCTGATTATCGCTTTTTCGTGTCTAACATCTGTTGATTTTAGATATTTTAAAAGACAGCGAACAATAAGTATAAGTAATCCTAAAAAAATTGCCAAAATAATAATGTATAATACTACACTAATTATAAATTGTACTCCTAATGCCATTTGTAAATATCTCCTTTCCTTTTTCTAATATAAATATATCAAAAATATCTAGTTACTTCTACCAACTACTGCGCAACTATCAGTTGCATTAGGGTAAAATACTCTATTTTAGGAAATTTTTGTTTCATAAAACAAAAAACTATGACACAATATAATTAATAAGTAATTTAAAAGAATATTAATATGAAAAAGGTAGTTTAAAAGTAAAAAAAATTTAATTTACAAGTAAAAGCTAGGAGGGGTATTATGATTAATTTGAGCAAGGTACAAACTATTGATTTAACAAAAAAAGAAGTTGGACTAAAACATCTAGATGTAGGTTTAGGGTGGATAACTAGAATGGATTTAGACACAATTGCATATTTATTAGATTCAAACGACAAACATATCGAAACAGTATACTTTGGAATAAAAGAAAGTAAAAATAAATCAGTTAGACTAAGTGGAGATGATTTAGTCGGTGGTGGAGCAGGGGACAACGAGGTTATATACATAGATTTGGACAAGTTAGATTCAAGGGTGCAAAAAATCGCTCTATATGCAAATATATTTAAATTCTTTGGACTTGGGAAAAAGACTTTCTCAGACGTAAAAGATGCATACATAAGAGTTGTAAACAGAGATACAGGAAAAGAGATATGCAAATATGTACTTGCTGAAAATGGGGCTGGATGTGATGCTTTCCATTTTGCCGATTTAGTCAAAAACGGCTCAGAGTGGAAGTTTGTTGCAGTTGGAAATGGATGCAATGGTTCTGTTGATAAATTGAGAAAGAAATATTTATAAAATATTGTTATGATGATTTTTATATATTGAAAGTTTTTTAGAATAAATTACTCTTTATAATGTATACATAAATAATTTTTAAATCTGCATTATTTTGGAAATGAAATTCTGCTATAATGAAAGTATAAATAGTTATAGAAAGGGGTAATAGCTATGAAAAAAAATTTAATTATCACAATAAGTAGAGAATATGGTAGCGGCGGAGGAGAAATCGGTAGAAGGTTATCTAAAGCATTAGGAATACCTTGCTATGATAAAGAATTGCTTACAATAGCAGCGAAGGAAAGTGGTTATTGCCAAGAATTTTTTGAAAAATACGATGAAAAACCTATCAAAACATTGAGTTATTTTTCATACGACCAAACAATGTCATCATTACCAATAGGTCATCAACTATTCTTAAAACAATTTAACATAATCCAAGACTTAGCTGAAAAAGAGTCTTGCATATTTGTAGGTAGAGCAGCAAACTATGCATTAAGAGATAAATTCGACTCAATAGATGTTTTTATACATGCTGATTTTGAAACAAGAAGAGAAAGAGCAATTGAAGAACATGGTATTGAAGAAAAGAAAAGTGCAAAAACAGTCAAAAAGATAGATAAAGAGAGAACTTCTTTTTATAATTTCTATACAAGCATGAAGTGGGGAGATGCTAGGGACTTTGATCTTTGCATAAATACCAGCAAGATAGATATTGATGAAGCTGTTGAAATAATTTTGGCGACAGTTAAAAAACATTATGATAAATAGGAATAATATTTATAGAAATTTATAATTAAACTATAGGAATAATATTTTTTATAAAAACAACCACATTTTAGATTTTGGTATACTGAATTCTAAAATGTGGTTATTTTAGTTTTTGAATAATTTATAATTTCTAATATATTATTTTAAGCGACACAAGAAGTAGTTGTGACAACTTTTATATATTAATCTATATAATTTCAAAACACAGTGAAAAAAACTAAACCATTATATTTCTTTTCAAAAAAGATGGAAAAACTTTTGACTTTTTTATTTATGAAAAACTTGGTATTATTTAAACATAGAAGTTGAGATGATAAGATGAAGAAGAGAACAAGAGTATGGTAAAAGTTCAGTTGATAACAAGAACTTTCATAGAATCTATATCAGAAGAACTAAAAATCAATTTAAACAACGATTATGACTTCTATCAAAACTTATCAAATCATCTAGGTTCGATTTTTAGGACTGGGATAAGTGATTTACAATCTAATTCATTTTTAGATGAAGTAGTGATAAAAGTGTAGCTATGGAAAGAAAGAAAAATCAAGAAATAGCATTCCACGTAGTAGTTGTATGTAGTGGAGGGATAGGAACATCTCAACTATTATTAGCAAAATTAAAATCTCATTACAACTTCCAAATAGTTGATATAATCTCATCACATGATGAAAAAATATTTTGGAAAGTCATGCAGACTTGATAATATCAACAGTACCACTAAACAATGTTAATGTCATATATCTACAGAATTTTTAGAGCCTGGTCAACCAATATCAAAATATGAAAAAGAATTATTTATAAAAGAATTTGATAAAATCTTAGATAATACAAATGTAGTAACTATTTCGGGAAGTGCTCCACAAGGATTAAACAAAGACATATATAAAGTTTTGATAGATATGGCAAAAGCTAAAGACAAAAAAGTAATCTTAGATACAAGTGGCGATTTATTAAAAGAAGGAATAAAAGCCAATCCAACTATGATAAAGCCAAACAGCGAAGAGATGGAAAGCTTGCTTGGAATAAGCATAAACAATAAAGATGAAATAATAAAAAGTGCATTAAAACTACATCAAAGTGGAATAGAAGTTGTTGTTGTTTCGCTTGGAGGCGATGGAGCATTATTAGTATCAAAAGAAGGCATATATCAAGGTAGACCTCCAAAGATAGATGTAGTAAATACAGTTGGATGTGGAGACTCTATGGTTGCGGCATTTGCTGTTGGGTTTGAAAGAGGGTATTCTCTTGTAGACTCTTTAAAATACGCAATATCAGTATCAGCAGCTAATGTACTGACTAATTCAACAGGAAGTTTTAAACAAGAAGATGCAGAAAGTATTTACAAAGATATTGAAATAACAAAAATAAATATTGAAAACTAAATAAAAAGGTAAATAAATCCAAATTATAAAATCCTGTTTTATCAATTTTTAAAAGGGTATATAACAAATGTCGACAAATAGATATAGAAAGCTTTCTAAAAATTGATTTACAGGAGAAATAAAATGGAAGATAGAGTAGTATGTTCATGTTTAGATGTTACTTATAACACAATAAAAGAAGCAATAGAAAATGGTGCTAAAACTTTAGACGATATAAAAGATGAAACTGAAGCAGGTACTATATGTGGTATGTGTGAAGATGAAATACAAGAAATAATAGATGAATTAGTAAAATAATTTTTTATAAAAAGACTATGGAGATGAGTTATTCATCATCTATAGTCTTTATTTGATTTTAATCTCATATTTTAAAGACATTTTGCAAATAATCAATATATGGGATAAAATATAGATATGTTAAAAAAATGTTTATCTACACAATAACTGGGTATATAAATAAGAAACACAATATTACGATAAATAATATAATAAGAGCGGCGATGAAGATATATTGACATAAATTATTGAAAAACTAGGAGGTAAATTAATGAGCAATGTATTTGAAGTAAAAAAGGATATCTATTATACAGGAGTTTTGGATAAAGAACTAGAGGTATTCGATATAATAATGGAGACTGAGTTTGGAACAACTTACAATTCATATCTTATAAAAGATGAAAAAACAGTTTTAATAGATACTGTAAAATCAACTTTTAAAGATCTATTCTTTGAAAAAATAGAACAAGTAACACCAATCGAAGATATAGACTACATAGTAGTTCACCATACTGAGCCTGACCATGCGAGTAGTTTATCATATATATTAGACAGAAATCCAGATGCAGTAGTTTATTGTACTACAGCAGCTAAAAACTACTTAACTAGCCAATTAAACAGAGACTTTAAATTTAAAACAATAAAAGATGGAGAAGTTTTAAATATAGGTAAAAGAAACTTAAGATTTATAACTGCGCCAATGCTTCACTGGGCAGATACTATGTTCACTTATGTAGAAGAAGACAAAGTATTATTCACTTGTGATGCTTTTGGATGTCACTATGGTGATTTTGATGCAGAATGTGTTGCAAATAACGAAGACTATATAAAAGCATCAAAAGTTTACTATGACTGTATAGTTAAACCATTTGCACAATACGTATTAGACGGTGTAGACAAAGTTGTAGGCTTAGGTATTGATTTTGACACTATCTTAACTTCACATGGTCCAATATTATCAAAAGAACCTATGGAACAAGTAAAAAGATATGTACAGTGGTCACAAGAAGCTGTAGACGCTACTAATAAAGACAAAGTTAGTATATTCTACTTATCAGCTTATGGAAATACTAAAAAAATGGCGGAAAAAATTGCGGAAGGTGCTAAATCTGAAGGAGTAGAAGTAGGTCTTTACGATTTAGAACAATTAACTCACGAAGAAATGCACGACAAATTCTTAGAATCAAAAGTAGTTGTATTAGGTTCACCAACAATAAACAGAACAATGGTTAAACCTATGTGGGACTTATTCTCTAATGTAGACCCAATGGCTAACAGAGGAACATTAGCAGGTGTATTTGGTTCTTATGGATGGAGTGGTGAAGGTATCACAATGGCAGAAAATACATTAAAATCAATGAACTTCAAAATGCCAGTTGAAACAGTTAAGAAAAAATTCTTCCCAGATGAAGCAACTTTAGAAGCTTGTGTAGAAGCTGGTAAAGAATATGCTAAATTAATAAAATAAGACACCAATATTAATAAAATATTTAACATAAATAATACCAATATAAAAAATAGCATGTAATATATACATGCTATTTTTTTAATTCTAAGGAAATTATATATTATTTGTTTTGTGGATAATGTATAATTACCAACCTATTAATTAAAGCAACGGAATCTACGATTCGTTGGCGATATGAACGTAGTGAATTTATTATTTAAAAATTTTCACTATACCTTCATCATTTAGATATTTGAGAAGTGAAATTGTAATCGGAAGACCCAACATTCCTATAAAACCTAGAAAATGAAGCCCAATAAACATACTTATAAGTGTGACAACTGGGTGTAGTCCGACTTGTTGCCCCACTAGCTTTGGCTCTATAATATTTCTTATTATTGTCACGATTATATAAATAACAGCGACACCAATTCCTACCGTAAAATTTCCATATAGCAATGCAATTATCGCCCAGGGAATCATTATTCCACCAGTACCCAATACAGGTAAAATATCAAATATAGCTATACAAAGTGCTATAAGTATAGAGTTTGGAATTCTTAAAATTGTAAGCCCAATTGCAAGTTCTGTAAAAGTGATAGTAAGTATAAGTAAATAAGATAAAAAACATTTAAATAGGGTAGTAGTGATATATTTTTTACTTTCCTTTATAGATTCAGACGCATTTTCAGGTATTTGTCTTTTTATGAAGTTTATTATCTTTTCAAAATCTATAGTTATAAAGAATGTAACTATTATTGTGATTATAGTTTTTAGGAAGATGCTAGGTATAGCTGTTGCAAATCCTGATACATAGCTTACGACCATAGTAGAAAACTTGCTTACAAAATTACCTAAAGTACTTATCAAACTAGAAGAACTTTCTTCTAATGCTGAAATTATATTTGGATCTAATGAAAGAAACAAATTCTCGAAATGTTGGAATGTATCTTTTATATATGGTTCAAAATAAGTTGAGAAAAATTGTGGCATTGTTGTAAATAGACCTTGAATTAATATTAAAATTTTTGTACCTATTAAGATTATTATAAAAGATGCAACTGCATAAAATGCAAGGACAAATAATATAGATATAAGCGCCCTATTAAGGTGAAATGTCTTGCAACAGAATTTAATTAATGGATTTAAAATTGCAGCTATTATAAATGCAATTAAAAATGGCGTAAGTATAGGGCCTAAAAGCTTGATTATAAGTATGATTCCGCCTATAATAACGCCGAAGTAACAGAATTTTATAAGAAATTCTTTTTGTTTTTGTAGCTTCAAATCTGGTTTACTTTCCATCTTATAACCCCCAATCTATAAATGCAGATAGCATCCAGACATAGATATTTTTATATTTGTATTTTAAAATTTAGACTATCTAAATACTTATGATATTTTAATATGAATTATTATTAATTATATATGATTTGAATACTAGATTAGATTAAATATTTTTAACATAAAATTTATTTATAATTAAAAAAGATGAAGCAAAACAAAGTTTTACTCCATCTCATATAAAAAATTAGTATAATAATTTATTAATCTTAGGTTAAAATTATATAACTGCTTCTTCGTCGTCATCTCCCCAACATTCAACTTTTCCAAGACCTTTTATATTGGCAGGATTAAATGTTGGATTTTTGATTCCAGCTTTTCTTTGCATAGTATAATCATCTAAAGCTCTGAAAGCAAATTTACCAAGAAGAGTTATTGCGACTAAGTTTACTATTGCCATAAGTGCCATCATTACATCAGCTAAGTCCCAAACGATTTGGACTTTTGTAAGAGAACCAAATAAAACCATAGCGATAACAATTACTCTAAACCCAGTCATTAATGGTTTATTTTCTCCGAATATAAACTCTATATTAGATTCTCCATAATAGTAGTTTCCAACTATTGAACTGAAAGCAAATAAGAATATGCATATAGCTATAAATGTATATCCGAAAGATCCTATATGATAACTTAAAGCTTCTTGTGCAAGTTCTATACTAGTCGCACCACTAGTTACGTTAAATTGAGTGTATAGAAGTACCATAAATGCAGTACAAGTACAGATTATTATTGTATCTGTGAATACACCAAGTGTTTGGATTAAACCTTGTTTTACAGGGTGTGAAGTATCAGCAGTTGCAGCAGCATTAGGTGCACTACCCATACCAGCTTCATTAGAGAATAGACCTCTTTTTATACCAACTAATATTGTTCCTGTAAAAGTACCAACTGTAAAATCTTTAAAATTAAGTGCTTCTGAGAATATAGCTTCAAATATTTGTGGCATTAAATTTATGTTTTTGAAAACTATAAATAATGCAACTAATATATATGCAACAGCGAATACTGGAACTATAACTTCAGTTATTTTTGCTATTCTTTGAACACCACCGAATATAACAGCAGTAGTTAATGCACATAATATTATTCCTATAAGTAATTTATTTGTTCCGAAAGCTGCGTTAAATGCAACTGTCATTGTATTTGATTGAACGGCATTAAATACAAATGCGAAAGCTATAGTTATTAATATTGAGAATAGTATTGCCATCTTTTTATTTTTTAAGCCTTGTTCTATATAATAAGCTGGACCACCTCTAAAAGCATCTCCATCTTTAACTTTATATATTTGAGCTAAAGTACTTTCTATAAAACTTGATGCAGCACCTATAAGTGCAACAACCCACATCCAAAATATTGCTCCAGGACCTCCACCTACTATTGCGATTGAGATACCTGCTATATTACCAGTACCAACTCTAGATGCAGTACTTATACAAAATGCCTGGAATGAAGAAATTTTTCCTTCTTTTTTAGCATCTTTGTCCATACCATCACCTAAAAGTCTGAACATTTCTTTAAAATACCTGAATTGAACAAATTTAGTTCTTATAGTGAAGTATATTCCTAGAACTATTAGAGCAGCTACAAGAATATAAGTCCATAAAAATGTATTTGTTACATCTATGATATTACTTAAAGTCTCCATAAATTCCTCCTCAAAATAAAATATAGTAATTATAAATTTGTAATTTACCCAAAATAATAAAATATATACATTATATTCCGAAAATT
>NZ_JADPET010000030.1 GCF_015667935.1 Clostridium sp. 1001270J_160509_D11
CCCTAAAACAGGTGACGTTTTGGCAATGGCATCAAAGCCAGATTATGATCCAAATCAACCTACAAAGGCAATATATCATATAATATTCTAGTAATTGTGCATATAAAGAATGCTATAGCTGTTGGAATTAAAAATCCAAGAGCAGTCCATTTAATACTCTTTGTTTCTTTTTTTATTGTCAATAATGTAGTTGTGCATGGCCAATGAAGTAAGCTAAAAAGCATTAAGTTAAGCGCTGTTAAATAAGTCCAACCATGGTCAGTAAGCAAGTTGCCTAATTCTTGAAGACTTGTGTAGTCTGTCATAGAACCTGTAGCCATATAAGACATTATTAAAATAGGTATTACAATTTCATTTGCAGGCATACCCAAGATAAATGCCAAAAGTATAAAACCATCTAATCCTATAAATTTTCCTATTGGGTCCAAAAACAAGGCTATATGGTTTAATATTGTCATATCCCCAATATAAGTATTGGCTAAAATCCATGTTATTATACCGGCAGGAATAGCAACTATAACGGCCCTACCCA
Source organism: Clostridium sp. 1001270J_160509_D11 (assembly GCF_015667935.1). GTDB lineage: Bacteria > Bacillota > Clostridia > Peptostreptococcales > Peptostreptococcaceae > Intestinibacter. The sequence continues at coordinate 533 of NZ_JADPET010000030.1, forward strand.
ATACAAATAAAGTTCTATCTATTAAAGAAGTATAGATGATTCTTCCTATTTGTGGCACTCTATAAGGTGGCAGCTCCAACGTAAATGTGGAACTTTCTCCTTTTATAAGTGTTTTAGATAATAAATAAGATACAAGTAAAGTTATTCCTATACCTATCAAAACAATTAAAGTAACAAAAATTGCAGTAGATATGCTAGAAAAAAATGTATTGTTAATTGCAGAGGTAAAAAATATAGTAGATATTGCGATTAAAGTAGGAAAACGACCATTACATGGAACAAATGTATTTGTAAGAATGGCTATTAGTCTCTCTCTTGGTGAATCAATAATTCTACACCCTATAACTCCACAAGCATTACAACCAAATCCCATACACATTGTCAAACACTGTTTACCATGAGTTTTACATTTTTTAAATAAATGGTCTAAATTAAATGCAACCCTAGGCAGATATCCTAAATCCTCTAAAAAGGTGAACAAAGGAAAGAAGATTGCCATAGGTGGCAACATAACAGATACAACCCATGCAAATGTTTTATATAATCCATAAACCATCATATCGCAAAACCATTTTGGAACATTTAAACTACTCAAAAAAGAGTACATACCAGGTTCAATGCTAAATAAAAGATTGGATAAAACTTCAGAAGGATAATTTGATCCAGAAATAGTTATCCATAAGATTATAGCGAGCATAACAAGCATTGTTGGAATTGCAAAATATTTTGACGTAATAATAGAATCTATTTTGTCGTCAATATCTTCTTTATCATTTTTTTGACTTACTACATTTTCAAATAAGCTTGAAGCATAGTCGTAATTTAGCTTTGAAATTTCATCTCTTATTCTTTTTTTGTCTAAATTTTGAGGAAGTTGATGTTTTATATATTCTAGAGTATCTTCAAAATCTCCTTCAATATAGTTGCTTAAAGATGAAAATAAACTTTCATCACCATCTATTATCCTAAGACCTAGCCATCTTGAGTTTATTTGGGGAAATGTGTTTTCTAAATCATCTTTAAAAGACTCCACCAAGGATTCGATTTCATCATTATATACTACATAATTTTTATTATCGACTTTTTCTTGCAAAACAACTTTTTCTAGTGCATTTTGCAATTCATCCATTCCAATTTTATTGCGTGCACTTGTCAGTACGACTGGAATACCAAGTAATTGCTCCATTTTTTCTTTATTTATCTTTATAGATTTTTTTTCGGCTTCATCTATCAGATTAACGCACAAAACGACTTTGCTTGTTAATTCTAATACTTGAAAAAGTAAATTTAAATTTCTCTCCAAACACGTTGCATCGCATACAACAATAACGGCATCTACATCACCAAAACATATGAAATCCCTAGCTACAACTTCTTCTTGAGATAGGGCAAATAGAGAATATGTTCCAGGTAAATCTATAAGGTTGTAGTTGATATTATTGTATGTGAATTCACCTCTTGCAGTTGCTATTGTCTTTCCAGGCCAGTTACCAGTATGTTGCTTTAATCCAGTTAAATAATTAAATACAGTACTTTTTCCTGTGTTTGGATTTCCAGCTAATGCAACTATATATGAATTTTCTTTTTGTTTTATATTAAAGGAATCTTGCAGAGATTTGATTTTACAATTTTTATATGTCAAACCCATTTATATATCCTCCTATTATTTTACTAAAATTAAATTACTTTCCTCTTTTCTAAGGGCTATTTTACTACCTCTAACCTTATATACAGTTAGGTGATCTTTAGGACCCTTTCTCAATACATCTATAAGAGCACCTTTTGTAAATCCAAGTGCTAACATTCTTTCTCTCAAATTACCATCTGATAATAAATCTTCAACTTGAGCTGTTGTTTTTATTTTTACATCTGTTAATCTTTTCAATTTTAACTCCTCCTTAAAAATTTTAGCCTAAGCTAACTTTTCTAATTTTAAGGTATGAAAATAATACATAAATTGTGCAAAATAGTAATAAATTTTCTAAAAAAAAATAATAAATATATAGGAGGTGTTTTTTTGAGTGAATATTTTACATTTAGTGAATATATGAAAAATAATAAATTAACACCTAGTGAAGAAGATTATGTAGAGATGATTTATAGAATATATCTTAAAAATGGGAATGTAAAAGTAAAAGACGTTGCAAGTGAATTAAATATAAAACCTGCATCTGTCACAAAAATGGTCAAAAAGCTAGATGAAAAAGGTGTATTAGAATATAAAAAATACGATTATATAAAGCTGACAAAAATGGGATATAAATTGGGAGATACATTACTAAAAAGGCATAATACAATTTATAAATTTTTAGAAATTCTAGGTTTAAAAGAAGATATACATGAAGAAACAGAAAAAATAGAACATACAATAAATTACGATACACTTGAAAAAATAAATACATTGATAGACTTTTTTTCAAATAATGAAGATGTATATTCCTTATTGATAAACTTTAGAAAAAATAGGGAGTGCTAAATACATAAGCAAAATAGTGTTAATTATTAATTATCAAGAGGGATTATCCTCTAAGGGGGAGTTTATGAAACTTTTAAAAATGTTGCAGTCAGTTGATATTTTAGCAATCAATGGGCCAGTAGATGTAGAGATAGAAGATATTTCATATGATTCTAGAACTGTCATAGAAGGTAGCATGTTTATATGTATAAAAGGAAATAACGTAGATGGGCACGACTTTATAGATGATGCGATAAAAAGGGGAGCAAAGGTAATATTAATTGATAGAAAAATACCTTATAAAAAAGATATAACATATATAAGAGTAGAAAATATTAAAAAATCTATGGCCATAATTGCAAAGAACTTTTTTGATAATCCATGTCAAAAAATAAATTTAGTTGGGATTACAGGGACAAATGGAAAGACAAGTACAGTGAGCTTTATAAGGCAGATACTTGAATATGACAGCAAGGTGGGAAGTATAGGGACTATAGAAATATACGATGGAGATAAAAATACAATATCTAAAAATACAACTCCAGAGAGCTTAGACATACAAAGAAATTTAAATAAGATGATAGCAAATGACTGTAAATACTGCATTATGGAGGTTTCTTCCCATGCTTTAGTCTTAAATCGAGTAGATTGTATTGATTATAAAATAGGAGTGTTTACAAATTTAACTCAAGATCATTTAGATTTTCATAAAAATATTGAAAACTATAAAAATGCTAAAGAGAGATTATTTTATAAAACAAATTCAGTAAATATTTTTAATATAGATGATGAAGTAGGAGAAGAATTCTTTGAACACAGTTTAAAACGAGATATAAAGACATATACTTATGGAATAAATAAAAAAGCCGATTTTAGAGCGAGTGATATAAAATTATACCACGACAAAACAGAATATACATTAACTACAAATGAAGGTAAATTTAAAGTATCAATACCTATATTAGGTTATTTTAACGTATACAACACATTAGCAGCAATAAGTACTTGTATATCACTAGGTATAGGATATGAAGAAGTAATAAGTAGGGTTAAAACTTTAAAAAGTGTACCAGGCAGATTAGATTGTGTTGAAAATGAAAAAAACATAAATATAATTGTAGATTATGCCCACACTCCTGATGCACTTCTTAATTTAATAAAAAGTGCAAGATTATTTACAAAAGGAAGAATAATTTTAGTTTTTGGATGTGGTGGAGATAGAGATAAAACAAAAAGACCGATAATGGGAAAAATTGCCCAAGACAATTCAGATATTTCAATTATAACTTCAGATAATCCTAGATTTGAAAATGAAACAGAAATAATAAATGATATTTTAAAAGGTATAAATACTAAATTAGACAATTACTTAATCGTAAAAGATAGAAAAGAGGCGATAAAAACTGCTATAGAAATATATAAAAACCAAGATTTAATAATTATAGCGGGTAAAGGTCATGAAGATTATCAAATAAAAGAAGATAAAAAATATTATTTTGATGATAAAAAAATAGCTAAAGAAATAGTAGATAAATTATAAATCAATAAAAATACTATAAAGAGGGGAGGTTCATTCCCCTTTTTTTAATATTAAGATATCTGTTTGTCGAACCATTTCAAAGCAAAATCCTTAAATATAGTCTCGTTTTTAGATAATTTTTTATTTTTTATATTAACTAAATAAGTCGTCGCATAAAAATTATCAAATAAATTGATGATTTTTATATGGCTATTTATGTTGTTTTTATATGACATAGCGATAGTATCGGGAAGAAGAGTTATACCCATATCTTCAGATACTAATGCAAGTAATGTTTTTGTCTGACTATCTATATAAGACACTTCTGGAAAAAAGTTTAAGTTACCCCAAACACTTAAAAATATATTGTGTAAAGTTGAGTCGCCGCTTAACGAAATATATTTTTCTTTTGATGTTTTTGAAAGAGCAATAGTTTTATTTTCTAAAAATCTATGGTTTTCAGAAGTGACCATGACTAAATTATCATGAAAAAGAGCACATGAATCTAATAATTTGCTATTTGTGCCTATATTGTTTACAAATGCTAAATTAAATTTAGACAGACTTAAATATTCTAATATGGAATTGTTACTTCTTTCTATAAGCTCTATTTGAATATTTTGATATTCTTTGTGAAAATCGCCTATAAGAGCTGCCAGTCCATATTCAATCATTGTATCTATAACCCCAATTGTAATAATTTCACTTTCTTGACTTTTGTATTTTTCTAAACCCCTTTGCATTTTGTCATAGCTATCAACGCTTTGTTTTGCAAATTCAAGAAATTCTTGCCCTGCTGGTGTCAACGTGATAGTCCTATGTTCCCTTTTAAAAAGCTCAATCCCAATTTCCTTTTCTAAGGCTTTTATATGTTTAGATATTGATGATTGAGATATAAATAATTGCTGGGAAGCTAGTGTAAAGTGATTATTTTTTACAACAGCTAAAAAAGACCTTAATTGTTCAAATGTCATTGTTTTTCCCACCTTAAAATAAAATAAATAAAAAAAATCCCCTTAAAAATATTATAACAGATAATAGATAAAAATAATGAAAATAGGATATAAGTTTATATTGATAAAAATATAGATTATCTAGGTAATATATACGAATGTATAAATTTATAAAATGATTGACAAACTATAATAATATTAATATATTTAAATTAAAGATATATTTATAGTTGAGATAATAAATAAATTCAATCGAATTTAAAGAGAGGTCTTGGCTAAAAAGAGACTTAAGAGTTAGTGAATATAGGAGCTCTCGTCCTTATGGATGAGAGCTTTTTGAGCATTATGGGGAAGGAAGGTCATTTATGAAATCTGTAGAAGAACAATTGAAAATAATAAAAAAGGGAACATTAGATATAATTAATGAAGAAGAATTAATAAAAAAATTAGAGAAATCAATAAATAATAATAATCCATTAAAAATAAAATTGGGGCTAGATCCTAGTGCACCAGATATACACCTAGGACATACAGTTATTCTTAGAAAACTAAAACAATTACAAGACTTAGGACATGAGATTATTATAATAATAGGTGATTTTACGGGTAAGATAGGAGACCCCACAGGAAAATCAAAAATGAGAAAGTCTTTAAGTGATGAAGAAGTATTACAAAATGCAAAGACATATGAAGAACAAGTATTTAAAATCTTAGATAAAGAAAAAACAACTATAAAGTTTAACAGTGAATGGCTATCTAAATTGACGTTTGAAGATGTTTTACAGTTGACACAATATACAACAGTAGCGAGAATGCTTGAGAGAGAGGATTTTAGGCTGAGATTTGAAAATCAAAGACCTATATATTTAAATGAGTTTTTCTATCCTTTAATGCAGGCTTTTGATTCGACTGCTATTGAAGCAGATATAGAATTTGGCGGAACAGACCAAAGATTTAATTTGCTTTCTGGCAGAACTCTGCAAAAGGAGATAGGAAAAGAGCCACAAGTTGTAATTATGATGCCTCTTATAGAGGGATTAGACGGCAAAAATAAAATGAGTAAAACTCTAGGTAATTATATAGGAATTTACGAATCGGCAAAATCAAAATATCAAAAGGTCATGGAAATACCAGATGAACTAATTGTAAAATACTACACATTATTAACTGATGTAAGTGATGAAAAAATAAAAGAAGTAAAATATAAAATAAAAGATGAAAATATAAATCCAAGAGATATAAAAATGGATTTAGCGAGAGAAATAGTCAGCTTATATCACACAGCAGAAGAAGTAGATCAAGCAGAAGAGAGATTTAAAATGATATTCCAAATGGGACAAAAGCCAAAAGATATAGATACAATAAATGCAGAAAAAGAAAACTTCGATTTAATCCAAATAGTAGTAGATAAAGGTTTAGTATCTAGTAAAAGTGAATTTAGAAGACTTTTAGCACAAGGTGGAGTAAAAATAAATGATAAAAAAATAACTAAAGAAGAGTTCTTGCCAAAAGAAGGCGAACTTGTCGTGCAAATTGGAAAGAAAAAATTTATAAAAATAATAGTGTCTTAAATTAAAATAAGGTAAGTTTAACTTGCCTTATTTTTTATACAATTGAGAAAAATAAAATATTACAAGGTTATATAAAAGGCAGATTATATATTGTATAGAAAATGTAAGTTTTTAAACTATATAAATAAAATTATATATAATAATTAATTAAAAATAATGATTTTTTGGAATATTATGTTACTATTATGTAAATAAAGCCTTTTATTCATATACAGTTCATAAAAGGGCATTTGTTATTATAATTTTATGGTAAATAATTAAATAAAAGGGGGCATTATCATGAATTTTGTAGACAAATTAGGTGTATTTGTAAAAAAATACTTATCACTACTAGTTTTAATTGGAGCAGCTATATCTTATATTAATCCAAATATATTTATAGGTGTAGTGCCATATTTCAACTATATTTTAGGATTTATAATGTTTGGTATGGGGATGACATTAACTAAAGATGATTTCATACTTATACTTAAAAAACCAAAAGATGTTATATTAGGACTTTTAATTCAAATGGTTACTATGTCAATTGGAGCATTTATAGTAGTGAAATTACTAGGTTTAAAAGGTGATGTAGCAGTAGGACTTATATTACTTGGGGCTTGTCCAGGGGGAACTACTTCAAACGTAATGAGTTTTATAGCTAAAGCAGATGTTGCATTATCAGTAACATATACTTCAATATTTACATTTTTAGCACCAATAGTAACACCAGCATTAATTTACTTATTTGCAGGGACTTACGTTCAAGTCGATGGTATAGGAATGTTTATATCAATATCTCAAGTTGTTTTAATACCAATAATATTAGGTGTAATAGCTAATACTTTATTTGCTAAAGCAGCGGCTAAATGTATAAGAGTATTGCCTTCTGTATCTGGACTTGCTATGGTAGTTTTAGTTGCAGGTATAGTAGCTGCTAATGCATCAAAATTAAATGCATCAGTAATAATATTAGCTTTAGCAGTAGTAATCCATAATATATATGGATATTTATGTGGTTACTTCGGTGGTAAGGCTGTTGGATTTAAAGAAAGAAAGAGAAGAACTCTATCTATAGAAACTGGAATGAAAAATGCCACATTAGCGACAGTTTTAGCAGCAGCACATTTTGCACCAGAAGCCGCAATAGCACCAGCAATAGCAGGTATATGGCATGCATTTTCAGTATCAGTACTTGCAAATTATTGGGGTAATAAAGAAATAACTGATGAAGATGATGAAGAAGTAAAAGAAAGCTTGGAATAAAATATAAAATTTAAATAAAAATAAATTTTGTCAATAAATTGTTGAGAAAATATTAACAATGTGTTACACTTATCGTAAGTTAATATTTAATTTGTAAGATATCAATGAATGATATAAAAGCCATGAAGGTCTATGCCTTCATGGCTTTTTATGTTCAAGAAGGTTACTTGTAAATTATATATTAATAAAAAAATGAGGAGTAGTTAAAAAAGAGAATTAGGGAGGATAATTATGAAATTAAAAAAGTTTTTAGCAGTAGGGGTGGCTGTGATGCTGTCTGTTGGAAGTTTAACAGGGTGTTCTTCTAGTAATAACGCCAGTAACAATGAAAAGGTTTCTTCTAATAAAACTACATCAAAGAGAGAAGAGAGAATCAAAAATAATGAGTTAATAGTGGCAATTGGAGAAGAGCCAGAATCAGGATTTGATGCTACAACAGGCGGACATGGATCGCTTACAAAAGTATTTTTCTCAACTTTATTTAAAAGAGATAAAGAGTTAGGATTTGAAAATGATTTGGCAACTGGATATAAAGTATCTGATGATAAATTAACATGGACAGTAACTATAAGAGACGATGCTAAATTTACAGATGGAGAGAAAGTAACAGCAGAAGATGTAGCATTTACATATGAAACTGCTAAGAACTCAGGTTCAGAAATAGATTTAACAATGATAGATAAGATAACTGCAAAAGATGATACTACAATAGAATTTAAATTAAATAGAACATATTCTGCATTTATGGAGAGATTAGCATACTTAGGTATAGTTCCTAAACATGCTTATGATGAAAACTTTAAAGATAATCCAGTTGGATCAGGGCCTTATGAATTTGTACAATGGGATAAAGGTCAACAAGTTATAGCAAAAGAAAATGAAAATTATTATGGCGATAAACCAAAAATTAAACAATTGACAATGGTATTTTTAGATACAGATGCTGCTTATTCTGCTGTCCAAACTGGAGATGTAGATGTGTGCCAAATAAACGGAAACTTAGCAGATAAAAAAGTAGATGGAGCAAATGTAGTTGATATAGAAAGTATCGAATGTTATGGTGTTGAGTTACCAATGGTTAAAGCAGGAGAAAAAGCAAAAGACGGATACGATATGGGTAACAATGTAACAAGTGATGAAGCTATAAGAAAGGCTTTAAATACTGCAGTAGATAGACAAAAGATAGTAGATGGAGTACTTAATGGATATGGTACACCTTCTACTACAGGGCTTGAACAAATGCCATGGGAAGATAAAAGTACTGAATTATCTAAAGATGAATATGCAAATGTAGACGAAGCTAAAAAAATATTATCAGATGGTGGATGGAAAGACACAGATAATGATGGAGTATTAGAAAAAGACGGCCAAAAAGCTGAATTTAAATTACTATATACTGAAGGTGAATACAGACAAGAAATGGCTTTAGAATTTGTAAATGTAGCAAAAGAAATAGGTATAAGCGTTAACTTAGAAGTTAGAACATGGGATACAATACTTGAAGATATACATAAAGAAGCTGTATTATTTGGATTTGGTTCAGGAGATCCATCAGAATTATACAACTTATATTACGGTCCTATAGCAGGTGGAACAGTTGCATGGGACAATGCAGGTGGTTATAATAACGAAAAAGTAAACGAAGATATAGATAAAGCATTAGATGCAAAAGATGAAGATGAAGCATTACCATATTGGAAAGACCTTCAAAAATATACATCTGCAAAAGGCGACGCACCATATTGCTGGCTTGTAAATGCAAATCACGTTTACTTAGCTGCAGATGGATTTGACTTTGGAAACCCAGTAGTTCAACCACACGGCGGAAGAATATTTGACAATGTTAATGAATGGTCATGGAAATAAACATTAAATATAAATAAAGCTAAGATACAAACTAGTACCTAGAAATATGTACTAGTTTGATATTGTATTTTTGAAGATTTTGAGGAGAGAAAATATGAATAAGGGAATAGGGGAATTTTTAACTAAAAAAGTTTTGAAATTAATAACTCTTTTAGTAGCTCTTTGTATAATTACTTTTGTTTTAATGGAATTATCTCCAATCGACCCAGTTACAGCTTATGTCGGAGCATCAACAAAAGTAAGTGCTGAACAAAGACAATTAATAGCAGAACATTGGGGCTTAAATCAACCTCCTATAATTAGATTTTGGTCTTGGTTTAAATCGATTATAAGTGGAGATTGGGGAACTTCTATGATATACAGAAGACCAGTTTTAGAAGTAATAGGACAAAAATTTATGTCGTCTATATGGCTTATGGGAATATCTTGGATACTTTCTGGAATTATAGGATTTATTTTAGGGATTATAGCAGGCATAAAAGAAGGAAAATTAATAGACAAAATAATACGTGGATATTGCTATATAATAATGTCGACTCCAACATTTTGGCTTGGAATATTATTTATAATATTATTTTCTGTAAAATTAGGGTGGTTCCCAGTTGCACTAAGTGTACCAATCGGCGTTTTATCAGAAAATGTGGGATTTGCTGAGAGAATGCAACATATAATACTACCTGCACTCACTCTTTCAATAATAAGTATTTCGAGTATATGTATGAATACAAGACAAAAGGTCATAGAGATAATGGAAAGCGACTATATATTATTTGCAAAAGCACGTGGCGAAAGTCAAATAAGTATAATATTTAATCATGTTCTTAAAAATGTATCACTTCCAGCAATAACACTTCAGTTTTTATCCTTTAGCGAATTATTTGGAGGAACAATATTTGTAGAGCAAGTTTTTTCATATCCTGGACTTGGTCAAGCGACAGTTTCAGCAGGACTTAAAGGTGATTTACCACTTCTTATGGGAATAGCGATAATAATTTTAGTATTTGTCTATTCTGGAAATATAATTGCAGATTTATTATACAGAGTGATAGATCCTAGAATTAAGGAGGGACAAAATTTATAATGGAAAAAATCAAAGAAAAAGGACAACTAAAAAACAAAAAACTTCTTATTAATTACGGGGCTAGAGAAAGAACAATATTCTGGATAACAGTATTTGTTATTTTATTTGCAGATATATTAATCTGGGGAACTTTTATAGGTGAAGATAATTTATATGTAGATTTATTAAATAAATTTCAACCTCCATCACTTGATCATTTATTTGGAACTGATTGGGTGGGAAGAGATATGCTTACTAGAACTATAAAAGGTCTTAGCATAAGTATGAAAATAGGTATTTTAGCTACTCTTACAAGTACAATAATTGCAGTATTATTAGGTATTATTGGTCCTACATTTGGGAAAAAGGTAGATTTTATTGTAACTTGGCTTATAGATTTAGTCTTATCAGTACCTCACACATTAGTTGTAATACTTATATCAATTGCTATGGGTGGAGGTATAAAAGGTATTGTAGTCGGTGTTTCGCTTACTCACTGGACATCGCTTACTAGAGTTATAAGAGCGGAAGTTATGCAGATTATGGAGTCGGATTATACGAAGATTGCGAGAAACTTTGGAAAATCAAATTGGTATATAGCAAAAGAACATATCTTGCCTCATGTAATACCTCAGATAATAGTTGGAGCTGTACTTATATTCCCGCATGCAATCTTGCACGAAGCATCAGTAACTTTCTTAGGTTTTGGGCTTCCACCACATGAACCAGCCATAGGTGTAATACTTTCAGAAAGTATGAAATACCTTACAAGTGGAGACTGGTGGCTTGCATTTTTCCCAGGGCTTAGTTTAGTTTTAGTTTCTATGATGGTAGACAGAATAGGCAAAAATATAGAAAAATTAATAAATCCTAAAACAGCGTATAAATAGGAGGTAGAGATGAAAGAGCCAATTTTAAAAGTTGAAAACTTGGGAATATCATTTTCTCAATATACAAAAGGATTAGTTAGAACTGATTTAGAAGTAATTAAAAATTTAGATATAGAATTAAATAAAGGCGAGATATTGGCAGTTGTAGGTTCTAGTGGTTCTGGAAAAAGTCTTCTTGCACACGCTATTTTGGGAATACTTCCACATAACTCGTCTACACATGGAAGGATAATTTATAACAAAGAAGAGCTGACAGAAAAGAGAAAACAAAACTTAAGAGGGCGTGAGATTGTACTTATACCTCAATCTGTAAATTATCTCGACCCTTTAAAAAAGGTAGGAAGTCAAATTAAAATATCTATAAAAAATAAGGATAAAAAAGCTAAAGACGAAATTGTAGATAATCTCTTTGAAAAATATAATTTAGACAAAAAAGTTAAAAATTATTATCCATTCCAACTATCAGGAGGGATGGCGAGAAAGGTGCTTTTATGCACAGCTTTAGCATCAAACAGCAAGGTAATAATTGCAGATGAGCCGACGCCAGGATTAGACGAAGAATCCTTAAATGAAGTACTAAAAGACTTTAGAAAAGTGGCTGATAGCGGATGTTCAATACTGATGATAACACACGACATATCTGCTGCACTTAAAATTGCAGATAAGGTGGCTATTTTTTATGCAGGTTCTACTTTAGAAATAGCTAATACAGATGATTTTAAAAATATAGAAAAATTGAGACATCCTTATACAAAGGCACTTTACAAGGCACTTCCAAACCATGAATTTAAAGCTTTAGACGATAAGACACAGCCACTTCCAAGTGAACTTCCAAAAGGATGTGTATTTTGTGATAGATGTAAAATCAAAACAAAGGAATGTGAAGTTAGAGTACCGGAAATTAAAGAAATTAGAAATGGAAAGGTGAGATGTATTCATGCAACTTAAAGCTAAAAATATAAATTTTAAATATAATGAGGATAGATATATATTAAAGGATATTGATTTTTGTGTAAATAGCGGTGAAGTCGTTGGACTTATTGCTCCAAGTGGATTTGGTAAGACGACACTTGCCAAAATATTGGCTGGATACATAACTCCAGAAAGCGGAGAAGTGATACTTAAAGGATGTAAAAGAGAAAAAAATGGATACAATCCAGTTCAACTTATTTTCCAACATCCCGAAAAATCTGTAAATCCAAAGTGGAAGATGAAAAAAATAATAAACGAGGCATTTATTCCACCAAAGGAATTGATAGAAGCTATGGGTATTAAACAAGGATGGATGAATAGATGGCCGAGTGAATTATCAGGTGGAGAACTTCAACGTTTTTGTGTTATAAGGGCATTATCACCGAAGACTAGATTTTTAATTGCTGATGAGATGACAACTATGTTAGATGCAATAACACAAGCACAAATTTGGGATGTAGTTTTAGATTATGCCAAGAAAAATGATATAGGTGTAATAGTTATAAGTCATGAAAAAGCTTTAGTAGACAAAATATGCGATAGAGTTGTGAATTTAGAAGAATTTAAAGAAGAGCAAAAAGAAGTAGTTTAATTGTATAAATATATTTAGCAATAAAAATAAGTTTTGATGCAAAAAGAATAAATTGAATATATAAAAAAATAGAAAATATTTCCTCGAAAACAATTGACATGTGCTACATAAAATGGTAATATATCAGTAGCTTAAAAAGCAGAAAATGGGGCATACCACCACGGGTATGGTTTATTTTCTGCTTTTTTTGCTTTTAAATAAGATTTCTAATCAATAAAAAGGGGGAATAATATGATATTAAACGGTAAAACTGTAGATTTAAAAGAAGATATTTCTGTAAAAGATCTTTTAGAAAATTACGACTTAAATCCACAAAAGGTCGTTGTAGAAGTAAATATGGAAATACTAGATGACGAAGTCTACAGTACATATTTATTAAAAAATGAAGATACAGTGGAAGTTATAAGCTTTGTAGGGGGTGGTTGATTTGAAGATATTCTTAAATGAGATTCAGACAGAAATAGAGGAAAACTGCACAGCTTATAAATTACGAAATAAAGTAGATAAGAATTGTGATGTGCTTATCTTAAATGGATTTCCATTAAAGGAAGATAAAATTTTAAAAGAAGATGATAGACTTACACTTATAGAGAGGGGAAAAATCCCAACAAAAGACGAGTTAGAAAGAGTTATGATTGCAAGACATACGCCAAATGTACATAATAAGCTCAAATCTGGAAAAGTTGCAGTTTTAGGTCTTGGAGGACTAGGTTCAAATATAGCTATCTCGCTTTCTAGAGTAGGAGTAGGCGAAATTGTTTTAGTAGATTATGATGTAGTTGAACCGTCTAATTTAAATAGACAGCAGTATTTTGTAAAACATATAGGTATGAAAAAAACAGAGGCACTAAAATCTTTAATAAAAGATATAAATCCTTTTGTAAAGATAAAAACTAAGGATATATTTGTTACAAAAGAAAATATAGATTTTTTAAAAGAATATGATATCGTAATCGAGGCCTTTGATGATCCAAAAAACAAGGCTATGATATGTAATACTGTACTTAGAAACTTTAAAGATAAATACCTAATTGCATCATCTGGAATGGCTGGATATTACGATTCAAATATAATAAAAACAAAGAAAATAAGAGATAAATTTTATATTTGTGGAGATTTTGAACACGAGGCAAAAGAAGGCGAAGGACTAATGGCTCCAAGGGTTTCAATATGTGCAAATCATATGGCAAACTTAGCTATGAAAATTTTAATTGAAGATATAAAAAGATAAAAGTTAGTAAAAATATTATGATGTACTATAAATATAAAACAGTAATTTGATTTAAATTTTAGATACTAAATTAAAAAGGGGAGACAAAATGGATAAATTAATATTAGGTGGACACGAATTTGACAGCAGACTTTTAATAGGGACAGGGAAATTTGGAAGTAACGATATTCTTCCAGAAGTTATAAAAGCAAGCAATAGCGAAATAATAACAATGGCAATAAGAAGAGTTGATTTAGACAATCCAAATGAAAATATTTTGACTTATATACCAAAAGAAATGACTATACTTCCTAATACTTCGGGAGCTACTAATGCAGAAGAGGCAGTTAGAATAGCTAGGATATCTCGTAAAATTGGCTGTGGAGATTTTATAAAAATAGAAGTTATATCAGATACAAGATACTTACTACCAGACAACGAAGAGACAATAAAAGCAACTAAAATTCTAGCAGATGAAGGGTTTGTAGTTCTTCCATATATGTCACCAGACTTATACGCAGGAAGACGTTTAATAGAAGCTGGAGCAGCTGCTGTAATGCCACTAGGCGCACCGATTGGGTCAAATAGGGGATTAAAAATGAAAGAAATGATTCAGATAATGATAGATGAGTTAGACACTAATATAATTGTAGATGCAGGCATTGGTAAGCCATCACAAGCGATGGAGGCTATGGAGATGGGAGCAGCTGCAGTTTTAGTAAACTCAGCAATTTCATCAGCACAAGACCCAGTAAAAATGGCAAATGCATTTAGATTAGCAGTAGAAGGTGGAAGAGAGGCATACCTAGGAAAAACTGGACCAGTGAGCAACTTTGCAAATGCATCATCACCTTTAACTGGATTTTTAGGAAGTCTATAAGGGGGAATATAGATGAGTTTTTATGAAGTTTTAGAAAAATACAGAGATTTTGATTTCGACGGATATTTTAAAAATGTTACAGAGCCAGATGTTTTAAGAAGTTTAAATAAAAATAAGTTAGATCATATGGATGTCTTAAACTTATTATCACCAAAAGCCACACAACACCTAGAACAGATGGCACAAAAAGCTCATAGATTAAGTCTTCAACATCTTGGCAAAACAGTAACTTTATATACTCCTATGTATATTGCAAATTACTGTGTAAATCACTGTGTATACTGCGGATACAACTGTAAAAGTGGGATAAACAGAAGAAAATTAAATATGGAGCAAATTAAAAACGAAGCAGATTATATAGCTGATATGGGATTTAAACATATTTTAGTACTTACAGGCGAAAGTGAAAGACATTCTCCAGTTGAATATATAGGAGAGGCGGTAAATCTTATTTCAGACAGATTTTCGTCAATAGGGATAGAAGTATATCCAATGGAAGTAAAAGGGTATAAACACCTTGTTGAAAATGGTGCAGACTCACTTACTGTCTATCAAGAAACATATGATGAAGTAGTTTATAAAAAGGTACACATAAAAGGACCAAAGGCAAATTTCAAATTTAGACTAGATGCGCCGGAAAGAGGGGCAATGGCAGGAATGAGAAGTTTATCAATAGGCGCACTATTAGGCCTTGCAGACTATAGAAAAGATGCATTTTTCACTATTTTACATGGAGAATATTTAAAAACAAAATATCCACATATAGAGCTTTCTTATTCAGCACCTAGAATGAAGCCATTTAAGGGGAACTTTGACGATATAAATCCAGTAGACGATAAAACAGAATTTCAAATAATGACGGTTATGAGACTTTTCGACCCTCATGCAGCATTAAATGTTTCGACAAGAGAGGATTTAGAATTTAGAAAAAATGTAATGCCATTAGGAGTTACTAAATTAAGCGCCGAAGTAACAACAGACGTAGGGGGACATACTTTAGGAGAAGGTGGAACAAACCAATTTGAAAATAATACAGATGCCAGCTTAGAAGAAGTAGGAAAAATGTTAAATTCAATCGGATATCAATATGTATTTAAAGATTGGGAGAGATTTTAGATGTATTTAATCAGCAACAGAAATCTATGCTCCAAAGAAAAATACATAAAAACTATAGTCGAAGCTGCTAAAAATAATGTAGAGTACTTGATTTTAAGAGAAAAAGATTTAAAATATAGTGAATTGGAAAAACTATATAATGAGATAGTTTCAGAATTAAAAGAAAATAAAGCAGATATAAATATAATTGTAAATAGCTCGATTGAATTATATGAAAATTATCCTATTTATGGAGTACACCTTCCATATAATTTATTTAAAGATTTGATAAGTAGGGGTTATAAGTTCGATAAAAATAAAAAAATAGGACTATCTCTACACAGTACACATGAGGTTATTGAGTTAAATAAAATTATAGAAAGTAAAAAAATAGATATAGATTATATAACTCTTTCACATATATTTGATACAAAATGCAAAGAAGGGCTAACACCTAAGGGAGTAGATCTTTTAAAAAATGCTAAAGATTTGACTAAAATAAAGATTGTTGCGTTAGGCGGAATTTTGTCTCAAAATATAAAACAAATTATAGATTACTGTGATGATTATGCAGTTATGAGTACTTTGTTTAAAAGCGATAATATTCAAAATACTATAGAAGACTACAATAAAAATTGGAGATAATATTAATTTAAAACCCAAAGAGAAAAACAAATTCTTTGGGTTTTATTTTTTGCATAATTCAAAACCCTAAAATGTAGCAATATAGAAGATGATGTAGTGCAATGATATAATTATAATAGTAATAAAATAAACTATAGATAATCGGTATAAGGATGTATTTTAAAATTCTAAAATATTGTATAGGGTCTTTAAAAATTAATTTACAGTTTTTTAAGGGGGGATTTTATGTTTACTAAATACAAAGGAGAGATTGGACTAGGTTTGACTGCTTTTATCTGGGGAAGTGGATTTATAGGGGTTTCAATTTCTTTAAGCGGTGGACTTACACCACTTCAGATATTGACAATAAGATTTTTTATAGGAGCAGTTTTACTTGGAATTATATTTTTTAAAGAAATTAAGAATAATATAACTAAAGAAGCTATAAAAGCAGGTAGTTTAATTGGTGTATTTTTATTTATTGCGTTTGCATTTCAAACGATTGGAATGTCTTATACAACAGCATCAAAAAACGCCTTTTTAACAGCTATAAACGTAGTAATAGTACCGTTTATCGGTTTTATATTATACAAAAGACCACTAGACAAATACGGAATAATAAGCAGTATAATAGCGATTTTGGGAATAGGAATACTATCTTTAGAAGCCGACTTTAGCATCAATTTTGGAGATTTTTTGACAATGATATGTGCATTTGGATTTGCATTTCACATATTTTTCACAGGCGAATTTGTTAAAAAAAACAACGCAATAGTTCTGACTGTTGTTCAATTTAGCGTTGCAACTATTTTATCACTAATAGTACAGATATTGTTTAATGAAATAAAAATACAAGCGCAGATATCATCTATAATAGGTGTACTTTATTTAGGCATATTTTCTACGACAATTGCATTTTTACTTCAGACTATTTGCCAAAGAGATGTAAGCCAGACAAAGTCAGCTATAATTTTATCAATAGAATCAGTATTTGGAACTATATTATCAGTTATAATTTTACACGAAGTTCTAACTTTAAAAATGATAGCTGGATGTTTGATAATATTTTGTGCAATTATAATTTCAGAGACAAAATTATCTTTTTTAAAGAAAAATAATTTAAAAGAAGAAGATACAAAATCTATAAATTAACTCAATATAAAAATTCAAATTAAAAATAAAAAAGTAAAATTTAATAAAACTCAAACACATATTTAACTAAAGAAAGGAGAATAAAAAGTATAATTTACTTTTAAAAGGCGTATGGAAAATTATATGACAGAAGGTAATGCAGCAAAATCAATTGCATATTTTTCAATACCGTTAGTTTTAAGCAGCGTATTTCAACAACTCTACAACTTAGTAGATTCAATAATTGTCGGAAATTATGTCGGTGAAGATGCACTAGCAGCAGTAGGAGCATCTTATTCAATAACTATGGTATTTATGTCAATTGCTATAGGAAGTGGGATAGGATGTGCAGTTGTAATATCTCAATATTATGGGGCAAAGATGATTTATAAAATGAAGACATCAATATACACATCTATAATAGCTATAGGAGTGCTTAGTATTTTTTTAGCTTGTATAGGATTATGTATGTCGAAGTTTTTATTAAAAATAATGAAAACCCCTGTAAATATATTTGATGATGCACTAAATTATTTAAACATATATTTCTTAGGGCTTACATTTATGTTTTTATACAATATAATAACTTCGATTTTCAATGCGCTTGGAAAATCTAAAATACCTCTGTACTTTCTTATATTCTCTAGTTTCTTAAATATACTTTTAGATTTAATATTTGTTGTAAAACTCCAATATGGAGTGATTGGAGTCGCTATGGCTACTTTGATTGCACAAGGTATATCGGCTTTTTTATCTATAGGATACTTATTTTTTAATTTGAAAAAATTTGATAAAAAAGACTCTATAAATAGTGAATATAAAAAAATAAATAGTGATAAGGAAACTTATAAAAATAATGAAATAGATGATTTAGATTTTAAACTTTTTGACTTTAAAATACTAAAAAATATGAATAAAATAGCTATACCATCTATATTTCAACAGTCATTTGTATATATAAGCATATTTTTAGTTCAAATAATAGTAAATACATTTGGATCATCTATAATAGCTGGATATACTATAGCGACAAAAATAGATTCAATAACTATGATTCCACTTGCGTCATTTGGAAATGCAATAGGTACATTTACAGCGCAAAATATAGGTGCTAAAAAAATAGATAGAGTAAAAGAAGGATTAAAAAGTACCTTAATTATGATATCAATTATGAGTTTAATTATATTCAGTATATTATTTATTTTTGGAAGGGATATAATAGATTTATTTTTAGATGAAGCTCAAAGTGAAGATGCTATAAGTTTTGCAATCAAATACCTTCGTGTAATTTCAGCATTTTATATATTAAAAGGTTTTATGAATGCTTATTGCGGAGTGCTAAAAGGTGCTGGAGATATAAGTATATTTGTAATAGCTACCATGTTGAATTTCTTTATTCGATTGATAATCGTATATATTTTTTCAAACAAAATTGGCCCATCAGTAGTTTATTATGCTATTCCTATAGGATGGTTTGTAGGTCTATTGATAGGATATATAAGATATAAAAATGAAAAGTGGAAATTAAAAACAATAATTAAATAAATCTTTTTAAAACTGTCATGAGTTTATAACTTATGGCAGTTTTTTTATTAAAAAATTTACAGTAAAGTAATAAAATGTAATATAATTTAATAAATAATCCATTTTCCTTTAGTAGAATAAAGAAAAATTAATTGTAAGGGAGAGTTTGAAATGAAAAAAACAGAACTTTATATAAAATCTACTAATAATGAAAATAATTTACACACAATTGTGTGGGAGCCTGAAGGTGATATTGAAGCGATTGTCCAGATATCACATGGGATGATAGAGTACATAGATAGATATGATAGATTTGCAAGATTTTTAAATTCAAAGGGGATATTAGTGGTGGGAAATGACCACCTTGGTCATGGTCTTACAGCAAAAGATGATGATGAATTGGGGTATTTTCCAACACAATACAAAAGTAAAACAGTAGTAGACGATTTATATGAGATTACAAAAGAAATAAAGTCTAGATTTGGAGAAGAAATACCTTATTTTGTATTGGGGCACTCTATGGGATCTTTTATGATTAGAAGATATATAATGACTTATGGAGATAAGGTAGATGGAGCAGTAATAGTTGGTACTGGTAGTCAGCCAAAAGTTGTATTAAAAGGTGGAAAAGCAGTACTAAAAATATTAAAGGCCTTTAAAGGAGATAATTACAGAAGTAAATTTGTAGAAAAAATGGCATTTGGGACTTACAATAAAAAATTCGAGCCAGTAGTTACACAAAATGATTGGATAAGTAGGGATAAAGATATAGTACATAAATATGTAAATGATAAATACTGTACTTTCTTATTTACATTAAACGGATATGAAACGTTATTTGATGTATTGGAATTTATACAAAGTCCACAAAATAAAGTCAAAATACCAAATGACCTACCATTATTATTTGTTGCTGGAGATATGGACCCAGTTGGAAATTACGGTAAAAGTGTAAAACAAGTATACAATAATTATAAAGTCCAAGGTGTAGAAGATATAGATATAAAACTTTATAAAGATGGACGTCATGAGATACTTAATGAACTTAATTATGAAGATGTATATAATGATATTTATAATTGGTTAAAAAAACGTATTGAGAATACTCAAAAAGCGTTTTAATTTACATATATAAAATAATATAAAGGTAATATTAGGAGGAAAAATGGGGATTTACTTAGATAATGCAGCGACTTCTTTTCCAAAACCAAAAGAAGTTGCAGATGCAGTATATGATTTTATGATAAATAATGGGACCTCTTCTGGAAGAGGCTCATATAAAAAAGCAATGCAATCAGATTATATTGTTTATGAATGTAGAAAACTTATTGGAAATCTTTTTAATTTTGATGATCCTAAAAAAGTTGTATTTACAAGCAATGTAACTGATTCTTTAAATATTGCAATAAGAGGAATACTAAAGGAAAATGACCATGTAATAACAAGTAGTTTGGAGCATAATGCCGTTTGGAGATGTCTAAAAACTTTAGAAAAAGATATAAATATAAAAATAGACACAGTAGAATGTTCAAAAGACGGGATTACAAATCCAGAAGATATTAAAAAATACATAAGAAAAGACACAGCATTAATAGTATTTACACAAGCATCAAACGTACTTGGAACAATACAACCTATAAAAGAAATAGGCAAAATAGCGAGAGAAAACAAAATAGTATTTTTAGTAGACGCTGCACAAAGCGCTGGAGCTATGAAGATAGATATAAAAGAAGACAACATAGATATTCTTGCATTTACAGGACATAAAAGTTTGCTTGGGCCTATGGGGACAGGAGGTCTTATAATAAATACGGATATAGACATAAAACCGCTAAAAGCAGGGGGGACAGGTGGTGATTCTGTATATGAATATCAGCCTGATTATTATCCAAATCACTTAGAAACTGGAACCTCAAATGTAAGTGGGATAGCTGGTCTTAGAGCAGCTATAAAGTTTTTAAATAGAGAAGGAATAGACAATATACATAATAAAGAAAAAGAACTTACAAAATACGCCTTACAGAGATTGGAAACTGTAAAAGATATAGAAATTTACGGACCAAAAGACTGTGAAAAAATCTTAAGTGTAATAAGTTTTAATATAAAAAACAAAAGACCAGAGGATATATCTACTATATTAGATCAAAAATACGACATAATGCTTAGGGCAGGATTGCACTGCGCACCAACTGCACATAGCGTAATCAATACAAAAGACAGGGGTAGTCTTAGAATTGGTATTGGATATTTTAATACAAAAGACAATATAGATAAATTAGTTGAAGCTTTAAATAATTTATAATAAAATTTATTAAAAAATTATAGGGGGATAATTATGTTTTTAGAACAAATCAATTTAAGTTTTATACAACCATGCACAACAGATTCAAAGAGAATAAGAATAATAGCAACTCCATCTAGAGATGTATCAGAGCTTTTCCCATATTTAAATACTTACTTAAAAACAGCTATATACAACAAAAAAGGACAAACTCTAACATATAACTACGGCCCAAAAATAATAGTAATAACAAAAGACGATATAAAAGTATCTAAATTATTAAATGAAACAGATGCATTTGAGACATTAGATTATATAAAAGATTTTATAAACGATTGTTATGAAAAAAAAGACAGCATAAAACCTAGTGATGAAAAACGCAACTTACCTAGTCCATTTGATGTATATGAAG
Organism: Clostridium sp. 1001270J_160509_D11; assembly: GCF_015667935.1. Classification (GTDB taxonomy): domain Bacteria; phylum Bacillota; class Clostridia; order Peptostreptococcales; family Peptostreptococcaceae; genus Intestinibacter. The sequence goes on from NZ_JADPET010000030.1 coordinate 22,813, forward strand.
TACTTCCTCGACTAAATTGTGGAAAATGCGGAGAGTCAACTTGTATGGCATTTGCAGCAAAGTTGGTAGCGGGAAAATATAAACCTAATATGTGTTCTCAAGTTAGGGCAGAGGGCAATGAGAAGATGAGAGAAGAGCTGGAAAATATATATTTAACATTGGGGTATGAGTTTTAATTAGATAACTAAATAATTACAAAATATTGCAAAAAAAATTAGAAAAGACTAAAATTATATTGTCAAGAAATTTTAGGGGTATGAGTATTATATATAAAATAACTAAAAAGTTTTATAAAAACTGTTTAAGTATAAAAATT
>NZ_JADPET010000031.1 GCF_015667935.1 Clostridium sp. 1001270J_160509_D11
CATATCTTCGTCGTGATGTTCTTTAAGTAATGCATTACCTACTCCCCATCTATCTTGGTGACGAGATACACCTCTTAGTGGATATTCTTCTCCATTTAATATAAATCCGTTTTCTGGATGTATTTCAAAAGTACGGCACCCAAATCTTGTGCTTACATTGTCTAAAACTTCATCTTCTGATTTTAAATAAACTTCTGCAGTATAAAGATATGGATCTTTTCTACCATGCCATAAATGTACGTTTTCTATTTCTAAAGATGCTACAGTTTGTGAAGCAAGTGTTTCTTGCTCTACAACAACATTTCCTTCTGCATCTTTTAATGTATATATTAATTTTTGATTTTCTTTTACATTTTTAACGAATACTTCAACTTCAACTTTAGCATTTTCGCCTACTACTTCTGGAGTTACTTTTATACCAGGTGCCCCATAGTATTCTAAATCAAAGTGTGATTCATTTACTGCTATTATATTTACATTACGATAAAGTCCACCGTAGAATGTAAAGTCTGCATTTTGTGGATATACTCTATCATTTGCAGAGTTATCTAATTCGAACACAAATAAATTTTTATCTTCTAATACATCTGTTATATCAACTCTCCAAGTTGAATAACCTCCATCATGGTTAGCTAATTTTTTACCATTTACATATAATATTGCTGAAGAATTTGCTCCTTGTATTTCTAAGAAATATCTATCAGCCTTTGGTAAATCCATTTTTTCAAGTTCTTTCGCATAGAAAGCAGTTCCTCTATAAAGGTCATTTCCACCATCTTGTCCATCTATATTGTTCCAAGTATGAGGTAGGTTAACCCAATTCCATCTTTCAGGCATTGTAGTTGGTGCTTCTACAGCTTCTTTAGAAAATCCCCATTTAGTATTAAAATTATATATTTGTCTCATATATATTTCCCCCTTATTTTTATCTCAAAACAAAATACATATTCTAATTTCATTGAAGTTATAATACATATTTTTATATTGCAAGTACTTACTGCAATATATTTAACACATGTTTTGAATTTGTTATTTTTTATAACGATATGTTAATTGTATCACAAAAAAATGTTTTCATAATGCTCGAATACGATTATAATATTCACATATACGTTTTTTCAAAATTTTTTATTATATATTATATAACTATAAAGGAGATTGTTTTATGCAAACAGATATTTTAGATTTTACAATAAAATTATTATCAAAATGTATTCCTGTGAAAGTACGTAAATTAAAAAAATCAACATTAGAATCACTTCGTACAGAAGGATATTCTGATTTTTCATCAATGATAAATTATCATCTTACAAAATGTTTAAAAATTTACCTTAATCAATGCGGAAGTTCGGTAATTACAAATATAACTACACCATTTAATACTCAGTATTACACACTATGCATCTCAGAAAATCGTGATGAACATCTTATGATTGGTCCATTTTTAGAAAATCCTATTACAGGTAATTTAGTTTATGAAATTATAAGCAATTTACAACTCAGCTTAGATTATGCTGCAAAACTAAAACTATATTATCAGTCAGTTCCTTCTATAGATTCTGCTGAGATATTTGAAATTTTATATACTATTAATGAATATATTACTAAAAGTTCTATTCCACCCAAAATAAATAATTTAGACTTAAGTATTTTGTCTAAACAAGATTCAAGCTATGATATTTTTACAGAAGAGATGAATCGAACTTCTATGTATAAAATACTTGAGGAAAGATACATATCAGAAGGGAAACTTTTATCTTATATTACAAAAGGGGATTTAAATCGTGCACAAGCCCATCTTGAAAAATATAGTTCAAGCCTAAGTGATATTAATAACGCATCTGATTCAATAAGAGATACAAAAAATTTATTATTAAGTGGTAATACTTTATTCCGTAAAGCCTCACATATGGGCGGTGTTCCTCCTATATATTTAGATGAGTTATCAAGAAAATGGGCAAAAAAAATAGAACATGCACCATCTTTTGAAACATTAAATAATTTCCCTCAAGAAATGGTCCGTTCTTATTGTTTATTGACAAAAAAACATTCACTATCCCAATTTTCTCCTACTGTAAAAGCTACTTTTACTTTTATAAATTTGAACCTATCATCAAACCTCTCTGTTAAGAAAGTTGCCAATGAAATAGGTTTATCTCCTGATCACCTTACAAGATTATTTAAAAAAGAAACTGGGTTTAATATTATTACATTTATTAATAAAAAACGAATTGATACTTCTCTTGAATTATTAAAAACTACGGACTTGTCCATAGCCGAAATAGGAGATTTGATTGGACTTAATAATACATCTTATTTTTATACATTATTTAAAAAGGAAACAGGTATGTCTCCAAAACAGTATCGAGATAGTTTAAGTTCAAAATAAAAAATGTTACTATTGTATAGAATCAAATTTATACAATAATTAAAATTAATAATTATAATAGAAAAGGGCTTTTTAAGCCCTTATTTATGATCTTAAAACATATCAATAATTTTTTAATCAAATGGTTGTTCTTCTAATACCCATGGTAATTCAATATTTGTTACTTGTGCAATAAAGTATGGTTTTGACATACCTGTATTAACATAAATATGTGCATCAGTATCATGTCTATATAATGTTATAACTGCATCTTCATCATATAATACAGTCTTATCTTCAAATAATTCGCCTTTAACTAAATAGTAACTTTCGTAAATACGCTTATCTCCTTTTTCATTCCAACAAAAATCTATTATTTCTAATGGATAATCTACATTAATACCTAGCTCAGCTAATACCTTTGTTGCTTTTGGATATTCTTTTTCAAAAGTTTTTAAATAATTTTTGCAATACATACACTGACAATGTTCATTATATGTATCTAAATACGAATTGGTCGCTTCTACATCAACATTATATTTCAACTTAATTTCCTCCTTAATTTGTCTTTGTACGATCTATATATTTTGTATCTTATCATTAATTCTAATATTTACAATATTAATTTACAATATCATTATATATGTCAATAAATATAAACTACTCACTCTACTAAAAATCCAATTTTAAATAATTGAAATTAGTTATAAAAAATGTTATTCTATCAAAAGTAAATTCGCCAAAAGACCGTTAAAATATGGCGATTTTTTTAAATAGTAAAGAGAGGTAATTATATGATAAAATTTGAAAAATTATCGTACTCATTCCCACAAAGGGACTTATATAATAATGTTTCATTTACATTAGAAGAAGGTCAACATTGTGCTTTTATAGGTGCAAGTGGTAGTGGAAAAAGTACACTTATAGATATAATCATGGATCCAGAAAAATACTTATTTGATGGTAAGTTAGAAATGGAGCCAAACTTAAAAATCGGATACGTAAGCCAATTCACTCAAAGAGACAAAGCAAATGATATAACTGTTTTTGAGTATATTGCAGAAGAATTTATAAAACTTGAAAATGAAATAGCCACTCTTTGTGCTGAGATGGGAACTACTGACGATATAGAAACTGTATTAGAAAAATATCAAGAAGCTTTAGATGCATTTGATGCAATCGATGGTGATAATTATGAAAATAATATCAACAAGAAATTAAATATAGCTGACTTCGGTAATCACAGAGATAGAATGATTTCTGAACTTAGTGGTGGAGAATTTAAACTTATCCAAGTAATAAAAGAAATGCTTAATAACCCAGATTTAATAATTATGGATGAACCTGATGTATTCTTAGACTTTGAAAATCTTAATGCATTAAAAAACTTAATTAATTCTCATAAAAAAACTATCTTAGTAATTACACATAATAGATATTTATTAAACCATTGCTTCAATAAAATTATTCATCTTGAAAATACTGAACTTCAAGAATTTGATGGAAGATATATTGACTATAACTTCTCTCTTCTTCAAACTAAAATTGAATTACAAGAGATGGCAATGGCTGATGAAGAAGAAATCGCTAGAAATGAAGCATTAATCGAAGTATTAAGAGAAAAAGCAACTTATAATGCAGATGCTTCTAGAGGTAGAGCATTAAAAGCTAGAGTTAAAATTCAAGAAAGATTAGAAGCAAATAGAATCAAACATCCATTTGTAGATATAAAACAACCTTACATTAACTTAGAAACTAATAATGAAATTGAAGAAACTATAGCCTTAAAAACATCTGATTTTGGTATTTCATTTGATGAAACACTTTTAGAAAATGTTAACTTTGAAATAAAATCTACTGATAAAGTAGCTATAGTTGGTACAAACGGCGTTGGAAAAACTACTTTATTAAGACAAATATTCAAAAATAATAATGAATCTATTAAAATAGATGAAAATATTAAATTAGCATATTTATCTCAAATGCAAAGTGAAGTAGTAAACGAATCTAACACAATACTTCAAGAATTCTATGATGTTGGTTTTGAAACTTATGGTGAAATAAGAAGATATCTTGGAAGATATGGATTTGATTCAGATATTCTTACACAAAAAATAGATTCTTTATCTGGTGGAGAAAAAAATATCCTTCAACTAGCTAAAGTTTCTGCTAGTAAAGCAAATATGTTACTAATGGATGAACCTACAAGCCACTTAGATATTTATTCGCAAATGGCTTTAGAAAAAGCTATCCAAAATTATAAAGGTGCTATATTAATGGTTTCTCATGATTACCATTTCATAGTTAACTGTGCAGATTATGTTCTTCTTATTGAAGATAAAACAGTAAGAAAAGTAAGCATGCGTAAATTTAGAAAAATGATTTATGCTAATCACTTTGACAAAGACTATCTACAAATTGAAGAAAAGAAAAAATCTCTTGAAATGCAAATTGCTTATGCATTAAAAGATACTGATTTTGAGCGTGCAAGAACTCTATCTGAGAAATTAGAAGAAATAATTAAATCACTTTAAATACTATCCCCTTATGATTTATTAATTTAAAAATCATAAGGGGTATTTTTATATATTTATTAAAAAAATATATGCTCCAATTATTAACTATTTTATATTTTTTGTATACCTAAATCAATTTTTTTGGTATTATATATAGGTATGTGTATACAAAGTACATTAATTAATATATTTTTATAGGAGGTTTCACGATGAATAACGAAACAAAAGTTAAAGTTGTAACTGCTGATCCTTCAGCATTAGGACTTTTCGGATTAGCAATAATAACATTAGTAGCTTCATCTCAAAAACTTGGATTAACTAATGGTGTATCTCTAGTTTTCCCATGGGCTATATTCTTAGGAGCAAGTGCTCAATTAATGGCATCAATAAATGATTTCAAACACAACAATACATTCGGTGCAACTGCATTCGGTGCTTATGCATTCTTCTGGTATGCAGTAGGATTCACTTGGTTAATGCAAAACGGTGTGTTCGGAGAAAAATTAGCTGCTGCTTGTGATACAAAACAATTAGGATTCGCTTACTTAGGATACCTAATATTCACTATATTCATGACTATAGGAGCTATGGAAACTCATAAAGTATTATTCACTATATTTGTTCTTATAGACTTCTTATTCATAGGATTAACATTAACTTCATTCGGAATAATGGAGCATGCAACTCATATGTTAGCTGCTTACTCTGAATTAGCTATAGCTATAGTTTCATTCTATGGATGTGGTGCTGCAGTATTAAATACTCACTTCGGAAGAGTATTCTTACCAGTTGGTAAACCATTTGGAATATTTAAAAAATAATAATTTTTATATATAGAAGACCGTCACCAAGTAAATAAAAATTTACTTGATGACGGTCATTTTTATATAAACACGCTCCGTTACTTATGATACGGTTCTCCATTATTTATTCTATAAGCTCTATAGACTTGCTCTAATAAAATTAATCTCATTAATTGATGTGGGAATGTCATTTTTGAGAAAGATAACTTATAATCTGCTCTTGATAAAACTTCATCTGAAAGACCTAACGAACCACCAATTACGAAAGTTATGTTACTTACACCCCTTACACCTAATTTATTTATAGTCTGTGCAAGTTCTTCTGATGATAAATTTTTTCCATCTATTGCAAGAGCTATAACATAGCTATTATCTTTTATCTTAGATAGAATTTTCTTCCCTTCTTTTTCTTTTATAATTAACATTTCTTTATCACTTAGATTTTCTGGAGCTTTTTCATCCTCTAGCTCTATTATTTCTAATTTGCAATATTTAGATAATCTTTTTTTGAATTCATCTATACCTAATTTCAAATATTTTTCTTTAATTTTTCCGACGCATACTATATTTATTCTCATATAATCTATACTACTTTATATAAGTAGCATTTCCTCCTTTATATATTATCGTTCCTTTTTTATTAAATGTTAAAATGCTTTATTCTACATTTAAATAATCCTATTTGATTATATTATACCAATTTGCTTTTGTATATATTTTAAAATACAAGATTTATTGCAATAGTTAGAAATAAACAAAAATTCACATACTTATCCACATATCCACAGTTGATAATTAGAAAACAGTGGATAAATATTTATTTTACTAACTATTTTTATAATTTTAAACCTATAATGTATAAATTTAGCATTAAAAAATCCGCCAAATATAGTGGCGGACGATTTTTTTAATATTTTATTTATAATAATGCAATTAATGATTCAACATCTTCTCTTTTTGTAGCCCAGCTTGTTGCAAATCTGACTACTGTATGTGAATCATTGTATTTTTCCCAAAAACTAAATCTAACGTATTTTGATAGTTCATTCATTTTACTATTTTCTAATATGATAAATTGCTGGTTTGTAGGTGAATCTAAGTAAAACTTATATCCTTTATCAGCTAGTCCTTTTTTTAATAGTTCTGCCATATATATTGCATTTTTTGCTATATCAAAATAAAGATTATCTGTAAATAATGCATCAAATTGAACACCTAATAATCTTCCTTTTGCAAGTAAAGCACCATGTTGTTTTACCATTGTTGTAAAGTGTTTCGGCATATTATTTTTAGTAAATACTACTGCTTCTCCACATAATGCTCCAATTTTTGTTCCACCTATATAAAAAATATCACAGTATTTTGCTATGGTTTTGATATCTACATCAGTTTCCTTTGCCATTACTCCATAGCCTAATCTAGCACCATCTAAAAATAATGGTAATTCAAATTCTCTACAAATCGTAGATATTTTTTCTAATTCATCTTTTGTATATAATGTTCCATATTCTGTTGGATGTGATATATAAACCATTCCCGGAAATACCATATGTTCATGGTTTCCATCATTAAAAAATGTTTCTAAAAAATCTTTTAACTCTGTTGCATCTATTTTTCCATTATGTTGTGGAACTGTTAAAACTTTATGTCCTGTATATTCTATAGCTCCTGCTTCATGCACGCTGACATGTCCAGTTTCCGCTGATACAACTCCTTCATATGGTTTTAATGTTGTATCTATAATTATTTGATTTGTTTGTGTTCCACCAACTAAAAAATAAACTTCTGCATTTTCGCATCCACAAGCTTTTTTAATTTTTTCTTTTGCTTTTTCACAATATTCATCACTTCCATATCCAGAAAGTTTCTCATAATTAGTTTTTATTAATGCTTCTAAAACTTTATCATGTGCCCCTTCTGAATAATCATTTTCAAAATATAACATATATATTTCCCCCTTAATTAAATTTGTCTATTCATATTTCTATAGTTCATAAACCTTTGAAACTTTATCTCTTGATAATACATCTAATATTAAATCTTTTCCTATTATCATGTTATTTTTAGTTAAAACATTTTTTGATGTTGCATATGCTAACTCAGGAAAATTATTTTCTTTGCTTAAATGCGCTAATAGTATTGATTCCGTTCCTCCCTCTACTAGCTCTGTACAAAAACTTGCAGCTTCTTCATTTGATAAATGACCGCCTTCAGACATTACCCTCTTTTTAAGTGCGTATGAATAACTTCCCATCATAAGCATATTAGGATCATAATTTGATTCTAACACTACTAATTTTGAACCTTTTACATTTTTTCTTATATTTTCAGTTATATATCCTATATCAGTTGCTATAGACATTTTTTCTTTTTCTGAATAGATATTATATCCCACTGCATCTTCCGAGTCATGTGGTATTGAAAAAGGTCTTATCTTTAAATCTCCTAAAACATAAGTTTTATCATTATCAAAAACCACCATATTTTCTTCTTTTATATTTCCGATTTTATCTTTCATTGAACACCATGTTTTTAAATTTGCATATATAGGTATGTCTAATTTTCTAGACATAATTCCTGCACCTTTTATATGGTCAGAATGTTCATGAGTTATAAATATTCCACGTATTTTTTCTATATCAAAATCAGCTTGTTGTATTCCTGATGTTATTGTTTTTCCTGCTAGTCCTGCATCTACTAAAATTCCCGTATCTTTATAAGTTACAACATGGCAATTCCCACTACTTCCACTTCCAATTGAACAATATTTTAACACCTTACCGCTCCTCTCTATCTTAACTTCTACATAATATTATACCAAAAAAATAGAGTGTGAGACGTTTTTCCACACCCTATTTAAAGATTACCTCATTATTTATATCTTAAACATTATATATATCTTAACTACATTTATCAACTATCTTATTTATATCCACCCCTTTATCCTTCCATAATTTCATAAATTGTTCTCCATTAACATTTTGGAACATATAACTCTGACAGTATTCTTGTAATGTTTCAAAGAAAATCTTATCTCCAACTTCTTTTCTTATTTCATTAAAAACTACTGCACCTTTTGTATATACATTTAAACTATATTCTGATGAGCTACCAAATTCATTAATTGCTTTAAACATATCTTCTCCTCTATAATTTTCACTTTGAACTTTCATAGTCTTCATCAATTTATCACTTACGTCTTTACCATATCTGCTTTCAAAATATAAAATAGTAGAATATTCCGTAAGCGCTTCATCAAGCCATGGTTCACTTACTTCATCATTTCCAACTATGCTATACCACCATTGATGTGCTGTTTCATGCGCAATTACATACTCTAGCAAGAACTTACTATCTTCATCATATAAATTTTTGTCTATCATTACTAAAGTCGGATATTCCATTCCTCCTATAAAGAAATCACTCGCTACTACTGAATATGTATCGTATGGATATTCTGTAAACAACTCGCTAAATACTTTTATTGATTCTTTTGCAATTTTATTTGCCTCAACTGCTAAATCTTTGTCTAAACTATATGTAATAATAGAAGTTTTTCCATAAACACTTTTATTTATTATAAATTTATCACTTAATATCATTGCAAAATCTCTTACTTTTTTAGCTTGTAACTTACAAAGTTTTTTATCTTTATCTTTCTTTTCTTCTATTATTGAACCTGTACTAGCAATTTCATATTTGTTTGGAACTAAAATATTAACTGTAAAATTACTTGTATCACTATAAAATGGGTCTCCTATTGCTGAGTAACTTCCTAAATTCCATCCTTTTTCATCATAAACACATGCTATTGGAAACCAGTTAGTTATATTTATCGTATCATCACCATATCCAAAACGACCTAAGCAATTAGGTAATTTCACATTATATTTCATATCGATAGAACATTTCTCACCCTTTTTTAACTCTTTATCTAATTGGATTTCTAAAATATCTTTTTTATCTCCTGTTATATTGTATTTTAATTTTTTATTACTATTTAAAATGTTTAATATGTCTATGTATCCCCTATTAAAACCATTTGGGTAAGCTTGTTCCATTTCTTCCTTTTCAAAAGGGCATGTTTCGCTATCCGAAAAAGCATTTGGATAGATATGCATATACAACTTGTCTAAAGTTTTGCCAGTATTATTTACATATGTAATATTTTGATTACACTCAATTATCTTATCTTTATCATTAAATACAACATCAATTATGTAATTATTTATTTGTTTGTCATCTACTATTTGCATAGTATCATTCTCTGTCTTATGATTAATAAGAAAAAATACCCCTATAGCACAGAGTATAATAAGTATAACTAAGGCTATCTTTCTCCTTTTCTTATTAAAGTTTATAACCATTTTATTTCCCCTCCCATTTTACATGCATATTTTTTTTTTTTAGTTCAAAGATAAAACTATAATGTCTTATGTTATAATTTATCTGAGGTGATGAAATGTTTTTTAAAGAAGTTAATAAAAAAGATTCTGGAGATACTATAATCTCTAATATCTTCATAGATATATTTATGCCTATGGCTAATGGATTATACGTACAAGTTTATCTTTTAGGCTATCGACAAGCATGTGATTCTAAGGCCAATCCAAATTTTAATAATATTTCATTGGCTAAAAATTTAGGGGTTCCCTTATCAGATGTAATCAATGCTTGGAAGTATTGGGAACAACAAAAACTAGTAAAAATACATAAAAATGATGTTGAAGATGACTTTGATTTTTCAATTGAATTTGTAAATTTAAGAGATTTTTATATGAATAATATTGATAATAATAAAACTGTTGCCCCAGTCAAATCAGATACTGATAAACTGTTAGAAGCTAGAAATAACCCTAGCATTGTCAGAATGTTTAATTCTATAAACAAGATAATAGGAAGACCTTTAGTTCCAAGTGAAAATATGAAAATATTAGAGCTTATTAATGAATATAATTTAACTCCTGACTTAGTAGTATATGCATACGAATATAGTAAGGAGCAAAAAAACGGCAACCCTAAACCTTTAATTTATGTTGAAAGCGTACTTAGAAATTGGTATGATGCAAATATAATTTCTGTTGAAGATGCTAAAAATAGTTTTACAGCTAGAAAAGATAGATATTCTATTTATCGTAGTATATTAAATCAACTTGGTTTCTCTAATAGACAACCAACAGATTCAGAAAAAGAAATTATAGATATCTGGATTGATAAATACAATTTTAGTCAAGAATTAATATCATATGCATGTTCTAAGAGTATAAATACTCCAAATCCGTCTATATCTTATATAAATGGTATAATGGAAAATTGGTACTCTAAAGATATAACGACTATAGAAGATGTTGAAAAAGAAGAAGCTGAATTTAAAGCTAGTAAACAAAAAGAAAAAGAAGAAAATCAAAAGAAAAAAGAAACTAAAACTTATAATTACAACAACAATACTAACTATAGTAAAGATAGAGCTCCAAAGGTAGTTACTAGATATCACAATAGTTTTAATGAGCACTTCAGAAAATATTCTGAAGATGAGTTAGAAGCAAAATTACTCAAAGTTCAAAATTCAAAAAAAGCAAAGTAGGTGATTAATTAATTGAAAGACTCAGCAGTAAGAGAAATTCTTTTTTCGTATCAAAAGAAAAGAGATAAGGCAGAATATGAATTTGAAGAAAGAAAAAAGAGAATATATAACAAGTTTCCGGAAATAGAAAAAATCGACGATGAAATAACTAATGTTGGACTAAAAATGATGAGATTAGTTTTATCTACTTCTCCTGATAAAGAAAATTTATTGGCTAAGTGTAGAGAAGATATAAACTCGTTAAAAGAAGAAAAACAAAACTTCTTAAAAATGCATAATATCCCTGAACATGATTTAGAAATTCAATATGAATGTCCTATATGCGAAGATACTGGATTTTTAAAAAACGGAGAAAAATGCAATTGTTTTAAACAAGCTCTTATAAATGAATATTATAAAATGTCCAATATATCAAGAAACTTCAAAACACAAAACTTTAATACATTAGATCTTTCTCTATTTTCAGATGATATAATACCAGAACTAAATATATCATCAAAACAAAATATACTTGAAATATCAGCAATATGTGAAATGTTTGTGCAGAATTTCACTAAAGATAATGAAGAAAATCTATTATTCTATGGAGATACAGGTTTAGGAAAAACCTTTATGTCAAATTGCATTGCAAAAGCATTATTAGACAAAGGATTTACGGTTATATATCAAACATCATTTAAAATGTTTGAAATTATAGAAGAATACAAATTCCATAATATAAATAATTCTATATCAAAAGAAAACTACAATAATTTATTTGAATGTGATTTATTAATAATCGACGACCTTGGTACTGAGCTTACTAATACTTTTACAGTCAGTGAATTATTTATGATATTAAATACTAGACTTTTAAATAAAAAGAAAACTATAATATCAACTAATTTCTCCCTTGGAAAATTAGCTGAAACTTATACAGAAAGAATCTCATCTAGAATTTTTGATAAATTTACATTAGTTAAATTTGTTGGAAAAGATTTAAGATGGGAAAGTAAATTTGATTAAAAAAAGGATGTACCATTTAGATTCTAATCTAATGATACATCCTTTTTATTTTATATTAATGCTTAAATAATTTAGATATTATTTATCGAATACATTTTTTCTTATTATAGTTTGAGCTCTGTTTGGTCCAACTGAAACTAAGTCTACGTTAACACCTATTAACTCTTCTATTCTTGTTATATATTTTTTAGCGTTTTCTGGAAGATCTTCGTATTTTTCAACTTTAGTTATATCTTCTGTCCAACCTGGCATTGTTTCATAAACAGGTTCACATTTAGCTAATTGTTCTAATGAAGCTGGGAAGTTTTCTAATATTTCATCTCCACATTTGTAAGCTGTACATACTTGTATTTCTTCGAATCCAGTTAATACATCTAATAACATGAATGCTATACTAGTTAAACCGTTTGTTCTAGCTGCATATTTAACAACAACAGCATCGAACCATCCACATCTTCTTGATCTACCTGTTACTGTACCGAATTCATGACCTTTTATTCTTATTTGGTCACCTATTTCGTTTAATTGTTCAGTAACGAATGGCCCTTCACCAACTCTTGTAGTATAAGCTTTAACTATACCAACAACGTCTTTTATCATGTTTGGACCTACACCAGCACCAACTGCGAATCCACCTGATGTTGGGTGAGAAGAAGTAACGAATGGGTATGTTCCTAAATCTAAGTCTAGTAAAGTACCTTGTGCTCCTTCAAATAAAACTTTTTTACCAGCTTTTATTGCATCATAAACTATTACAGTTGTATCAGCAACAAATGGTCTTAATTTTTCTGCGTATTCCATGAATTCAGCATATATTTCATCGTAGTTGAACATATCTGCTTCTTTATCATATACACCTTTAACTATTTTATTTTTTGCATCTACTTGACCTTTTAATTTTTTAGCAAATACTTCTTTATCCATTAAGTCGCATATTCTTATACCAGATCTTTCAGTTTTATCCATATAGCAAGGACCTATACCTCTTTTAGTAGTTCCTATTTTGTTATCGCCTCTTGCTTCTTCTGCTAAACCATCAAGTTCTTTGTGGTATGGGAATATTATGTGAGCTCTATCACTTACTTTTATATTCTTTGTATCTATGCCGTTTTCTTGTAACATTTCAAGTTCTTCAAAGAATCCTTTTGGATCAAATACTATACCGTTTCCTATAACATTTATAGTGTTTGGATTTAATATCCCAGATGGTATTAATCTTAATGCGAATTTTTTCCCATCTACAACTATAGTATGCCCAGCGTTATTTCCACCTTGAGCTCTTATTACTACATCTGCTTGAGTAGCTAAGAAATCTATTACTTTACCTTTTCCTTCGTCTCCCCATTGAGAGCCTACTATTGCTACTGTTTTCATACGTTCACCTCTATATAAATTATTATTAATTTTCGAACACTTACGTCTATTAGTTTATCAAACATTCGATTTTATTGCAACTTTATTTAAAAGAGAAATAATTTAATTTGTATTTGTTGATAATTAGAAAATTTATCAACAAAAATTATACACAATTATCAACAGAAGCCTGTGGATATTGTGTATAATTTTTTAGTTTCTTTATTTTAATATTTACAATTTTTATAAATATATATATTTTTTTAGTTTTATTCTTCTCTCATTTTATCGGCAAATTTTTGTATTTCACCAAACCAAACTAGTTCAACTGTTCCAGTTTCTCCATGTCTGTTTTTAGCCACAATAACTTCACCGATATTTTTTCTTTCTGTATCTGGATTATAATATTCGTCCCTATATAAAAACATTACTATATCGGCATCCTGTTCTATAGAACCTGATTCTCTCAAGTCTGAAAGCATCGGTCTATGATCTGCCCTTTGTTCTGGGGCTCTTGATAACTGAGATAATGCAACAACTGGACAATCCAATTCTTTAGCTAATATTTTCAACGATCTAGATATCTTAGCAATTTCTTGTTGTCTACTTTCGTTATGGCCTTCACCTTCCATAAGCTGTAAGTAGTCTATCAATACTAAATCTAATCCCTTTTCTATTTTCAACTTTCTACATTTTGATCTTAATTCAGATATTTTTATACCTGGTGTATCATCTATATGAATTTTCGCTCCCGATAATACTGCCATACCATCTGTTATTCTCGGCCAATCATTGGCAGCTAGTGTTCCGGTCTTGATTTTCTTTAATTCTACACTAGATTGAGCTGCTACCATACGTTGAACAAGCTGTTCCTTCGACATCTCGAGACTAAATACTGCAACTGATGCATCACCTTTTAAGGCTGCATTTTGTACTAAGTTAAGTGCAAATGCTGTTTTACCCATAGCAGGACGTGCCGCTATTAGTAACAAATCCGATCTTTGAAGACCATTTATTTTTTTATTTAAATCTCTAAATCCCGTAGTTAATCCTGTAACATCGCTTTTTTCTTCATATAATTTTTCTAGCATAGAAAGAGTTTCTGTTAAAACTTGATTTATCGGCTGAAAATCATTAGTTGTTCTCTCTTGAGATATATCAAAAATCTTTTTCTCTGCATTTTCTAAAACGTCTTCAACTTTTGTAGAGCTATCATAACCTAAATTTATAATATCATTTGCTGCTGATATTAATTGTCTAGATATAGATTTTTCTTTTACTATATTTATATAGTATTTTATATTAGATGTTGTAGGAACAATCGTCGATAAGCTTGTTATATATGCTATTCCTCCTATATCATCTAAATACCCCTGATCTCTTAGTTCATCTGCTAATGTTATTAAGTCAATTTCAGATTGATTGTTATAAAGTTTCAGCATACATTCATAAATTACTCTATGTGCTTCTTTATAAAAATCTTCTGGTATTAATGTTTCTGAAACACTTATCATAGCATCTTTATCTAGTAATATAGATCCTAATACGGACTGTTCTGCTTCCACACTATGTGGAGGAATTCTTGTATTATCCTCCATTATTTATCACCTCAAGTTCAGGTTTATTTTTCTTTAATGTCTACTCTTATTTTTGTAACAACTTTTTGATGAATTTTTATTTCAACGAATCTAGAACCTAATACTCTTATTGGTTCATTTAAAAGTACTTTTCTTTTATCTACTGTTATACCTTTTTGTTTTTTAAGTTGTTCAGCTATTTCTTTTGCAGTTATAGAACCGAATAA
Organism: Clostridium sp. 1001270J_160509_D11; assembly: GCF_015667935.1. Lineage (GTDB taxonomy): Bacteria > Bacillota > Clostridia > Peptostreptococcales > Peptostreptococcaceae > Intestinibacter. The sequence goes on from NZ_JADPET010000031.1 coordinate 15,434, forward strand.
TCTTCCGCCTTCTCCTGCTTTTGAATATATTTCTATATTCATTTCTTTCATTTTATCGCCTAATTCAACAGCTTCTTCATACTCTTTTTGAGCTTTTATTTCTGCTGATTTATTTTGTTCTTTTAATTCTTTAACAGCTTGGTTATCTGCTAATTTTGCCATTTTTTTAGGTAGTAAGAAGTTTCTTGCATAACCATCACTTACTTCTTTAACCTCACCTTTTTTTCCTGTGCCTTTAACGTCTTTTAATAATATTACTTTCATTGATTTTCCTCCTCTAAATATTCTTCTATTATCTGATGCACCTTTTTATAAGCTTGATTTAGTGTTACATTTTTAAGTTGAGCACCAGCTATATCTATATGTCCGCCGCCTCCTAGCTTTTCCATGAGTACGTGAACGTTGATTTGTCCTAATGACCTCGCACTTATAAATACTGTGTCATTTTTGTGTCCTAGGATAAAAGAAGCTTCAACATTTTTAATATTTAAAAGTTCATCAGCTGCCTTAGCTATGACCACATTTATATTGCTTATTTCTGATTCAGAATAAGCTATACAAATTCTTTTATTTATTATTTTAGTATTTTTTATAATATCAGCTCTAGCAATAAAATCTTCTACATTTGATTTAAATAACATCTTAGTTTCAACAGTATCTGCACCGATTTTTTTCAAGTATGATGCAGCTTCAAAAGTTCTTACACCTGTCTTAAATGCAAAGAATTTTGTATCTAAGTTAATTCCTGCAAGCAAGCCTTCTGCTGTTAATTTATTTATCTTAACATCTTCTTCTAAATACTGAATAAGTTCTGTTACCATTTCACATGTAGATGATACATATATTTCATGGAATAATAAAACTGTATCTTTTATAAATTCCACACCTCTTCTATGATGGTCTATTACTATTACCTTTTTAGCAATATTTAATAATTCTTGGCATTCTGTATAGCTTGGCCTATGAGTATCCACAACAATTACAACTGTATCTTTGTTGCAGTTTTTTATGGCCTCCTCACATGTTATAAATAGACCTTTGTAATATTCCTGTTTCTTTACTCTCTTAACGAATTCTTCTATAGAATCGTTAACTTGGTCTAATACTATATTGGCTGATTTACCACAAGATTTACATATGTCAAATATACCTACAGCTGCACCCATCGCATCTAAATCTGGATATTTATGTCCCATAATGTATATATTATTACTTTGTGAGATTACTTCTTTAAGTGCATATCCTATTAATCTAGATTTAACTTTTGTAGTTTTTTCTACTGCTTTTGACTTTCCACCATAAAACTCGAATTTGTCTTGAGTTTTAACAACAGCTTGGTCTCCACCTCTACCTAACGCTAAATCTAATGCACCGTTTGCACGTTGCAAATCTTTATATAAAGAATCACCTTCTCTACCAACTCCTATACTTATAGTAACTGGAAGAGTATTCTCACAGTTTATATTTCTTATAGTATCCAATATAGCGAATTTATTTTCTTGTAGTTTTTTTAATTCTTTTTCTCTAGTGAAAAAGACATATTTATCTTTAGATGTTTTTTTGATTGCCCCTTTAAGTTCATTTTCAAAAACAGATGTAAAGATACGTTCCAATTCAACTGTTATTAAAGATCTCTTTTCTTCTGGAGCACTTTTTAAAACTTCATCATATTCATCAACTTGAATTAACATAATTACATTTTTATCATCTTCATATTGTTGTTTTAGTTGTAAATATTCAGTTTTATCCATCCAATATAACATCATTAGATATTTTGCATTGTCATTTTGTTCATTTTTTATAACATTATAAACAACAGTATACTGTCTATCTTTATATTCAACATCAGTATACATTTCTTTATTCTCATTTAAAACTTTTCTTAAATCTAAGTTTGGTATTATATTATCTATATTTTCACCTAATAAATCTGGTGAACCTGTCATTTCATAAAACTTATTGTTATACCAATTTATATTCCCGTCGAATTCTAATATACAAAGAGGAATTGGTAAATTCATTATAGCTTTTTTTGTTGTTTCATCCATATCTAACGACAAATTCTGAATATATTTATTCCATTCCTTTTTTCTAAAATTAGCGATTCTCCAGTTGTGAAAGACTATATATATGAATCCAAAGAAAAATAAGCCTCCTAAGTATAAATTGTAAGCAAGAAGCAGTATACTCATTATCCCTATTATCAATATATAAGCATTTATTTCTGGCATATTTATTTTAAAATTTGGCTTATTCCTCATATTTATCCTCCTATATTAATTCACAACTTTTTACTTTTCTAAAATCGAATATACTATCTACCATTCCTAATATAGAAATTCCCATAATTCCTACTATACTTACAGCTATTATTCCTAATATGAATTTTATTACATGACCTGCTTTAAGCCATTTTTTTGTGAAGAATATAGCCACAGATACTCCTTGTATAAGGAATAATATATAGAATATTAATTCTAAGTTTACTAATATTAAATCTGTATATAATGGGATATTTAATATTTCAATTAACATTATAAGTATATATAAAACAAACGAAGTTAATACAGCATTTCCCGGTAAATAAAATCGAGAAAACTTAATTCCTTTTAGAGTTTCTTTTATATTATTTTTTCTTATTTTCTTTAAGGTGAATATAGCTAAGAAATATGTAAGTATAGCTAATATTATAGCCCTAGAAAATAGTATTAATGGCATAATATTTAACACTGTTTGTATTATTGACTCCTCTGTAATGTTTGGCATTGAAGCCAGATTTGATACAGATTCTTGTATTACACTAATTTGTGTTGATAATTGTGCTTTCATAACAGAAGTGAATTCTTCTAACATATTAATATTAAATAAGTATTTTGATACTAAATAATTTGCAATTAATCCAAGTATAAATGCAATAGTCCCCATAAAAATAGGGTTATATTTATTATCTTCCTTATAGTTTAATATGTTTCTAGTAATTATACCTATTATTATCCCTGGTATAACAAAATTTAGACAAATATCAAAAATATATACCGGGTCAATAAAGAAAATTAGCCCCAAAATTACCATAGCAAAAGATATGAAAATACCTTTAGTGTCTGATAATGCAGCAATTACCACAAACAATGAAGAAACACTAATTGTTAATATACTCAATGCTGGTATATTAACCGCAACTAATATCATTATTATAGTAAATAATGTTATTACTATCGTCTGAGGTAATGTTATTTTTTTATTCAATTTATAATCACTCCCTGTTTTCAATATGATTTTTTAAATTGGTTAAATCTCCATACCATTTTTCTATACTGTGATCTTCTTTTATCCCTAATGAAGTTTTTTCTTTTATTTTATAGTCTATTTCATTAAAACTTATTCCTAGTCTTTTTGCTAAAAGATAAGTTATCATTATAATATTTGCTAATATATCTTGAAGTCCCTCATCCGCTGATCTTACACCTTTGAATAAAACATTAAATAATTCACTAACACTCATTAATAGCTCGTTTTTCATCCATTCTATTAATTTCATGTTTTTTGTAATATCAGTATTCCTATCAATCCTCACAACTTTACCCTCCTTTATATTATTTAACCTTAAAAATAAATTATATAAGTATTTTTAGTAATTAATTATTGTATTTATAATAATTCAATAAACAATATGTAATTACATTCTTATCTTTGCAATTTATTTTTATAATAATCGCAAAATTTAATTTTGAGTATAAATATAAAGTTTTTGTGAATTTGCAACTATCAAATATATAAACATATTATAACACATATATTATTATATCATTTAAAAAATGGTTCTTTAAATGATGTTTTTTCTAGTCGAATTATACTACTTAACAGCAATATTGTATCTTATTTTTGTGAAGTAGTTATTAAAAAAGCCTTCCTTGATATTTCAATGGAAGGCTTACTTTTATTAGTCTAAAGTGTATGGTAAAAGTGCTAAGTTTCTAGCTCTTTTTATTGCCACTGTTAATTCTCTTTGATGTTTTGCACAAGTACCTGATATTCTTCTTGGTAATATTTTACCTCTCTCAGTGATGTACTTTTGTAATCTTTGAGTGTTTTTGTAATCTATTCTAGCGTCTTTTGATGCGCAGAATTGACAAACTCTTCTCTTTTTACGTCTTTTTTTGTTTATCATCTGTGTTATTCCTCCTTTTCCTTAAAATGGTATATCATCGTCATCTATAGCTTGAAAACCATTAGGATCTAATCCTTGAGTTGGCTCAAAGCTTGGTTCAAAACCTGCTTGTGACCCTTGATGACTTTCAACATATGGATTTTCCGATTTTCCTCTATTGCTATCTAAAGCTTGTACGCTTCTTGAACTTACTTTAGTGAAAGTTCTGTTTTCTCCTGATTGAGTTTGATATCTATCTACTCTAAGATTTCCTTGAACTGCAACTAATCTACCTTTTGATATATAGTTTGCGCAGAACTCAGCTGACTTACCTATAACTTCTACAGGTATGAAATCTGTTTCTTTTGTTCCGTCTTTCTTAGTGTATTCTCTATCAATTGCAAGAGTAAATGTAGCAACAGGTGTTCCAGTACCAGGTATATATCTTAGTTCTGGATCCTTTGTTAATCTTCCAATTAAAACTACATGGTTCATAATGCGACCTCCTTATAAATCTATTGGACTAAGCATTAATTATGCAACCACGATCATATGTCTTATTACGTTTTCGTTTATCTTTAAGTTTCTGTCTAATTCTTTTGGAACTTCAACACCAGACTTAAAGTTAACTAATACATAGAAACCTTCTGAGAATTTAGCTATTTGGTAAGCTAATTTCTTATTTCCCCATGTATCAACTTTTTCTACTTCACCATTTGAAGAAATAACGTCTTTTATTTTGTTTAAAACACTTTCTTTTGTTTCATCATCAGAATTTGGTTTTACAACATAAACTAATTCATAATTTTTCATTCTTTTTCACCTCCCTTTGGACTTAACGGCTCTACTTCTTAGAGCAGAGAAATGAGAATTAAATCTCATACTTGTCTATTTTATCACCATTAGATAAATATATCAAGATTTTTTTGTAGTTACTCACTTTTTCTTACAATTCTATTTTTAATCATTTTTTGTATATTTATACTAATATTTTATTCACTTTTTGGAATTACTTTTTTCGTTCTTTTTTCTAGTGTTGGTCTATCTAGCATGATAAGCCTTCCACAATTTTTACATTTTATTTTAATATCCATTCCAACTCTAATTATTTCAAATTCTTTACAACCGCAAGCATGTTGTTTTTTTAGTTCAACAGTATCTCCTATATTAAGATTTAATGGCATATGATATTCCCCCTCTTAATTAATTTCTTCTACTTGTTTTTTTCCATCTTGCTTATATATTTTGTATATTCCTTTGTATTCAATTTGATTTTGATTAATAATTTCTTTTATATTATCTATATCTTCTATTGCAAATGCTATAGACATACCACAACTTTGAGTGATTTCTCTTGGTGTAGGTAAAACTGTATAATCCATTTCATTTTTACCAAAAAGCTTATCACATTTTATAGCTTGATGTGTAGAATTAAATGATATTATATACATTTCATTCATAGTGCTTTAGTTGCTAAAATTCCTTTATTTTAGCATACTCCTTTCTTAATTAATTTTTCATAATCATATTATCATATATTTTTTTATTTTTCACTCAATATTCTGAATTATATTCGTATCTTATATAAATTACAAAAACTAGACTCAATGAGTCTAGCTTTTTTGTTTATTATTATATTATTTCTAAATCTTTAAATATAGTTATACCCTTTTGGTAACATTCTAATTCTTTTTCTTTTGATATTCCTGAGTATAATTGACCTAGTTCTATATATAAGTTTCCTAAGATTTTCTCTTCGTCTAATTTAGAAACTATTTCTATACATTTTATAAGGTATTCTATAGATATATCAGTTTCTCCTTTGTATTTATATACATCACAATAGTATTTTAAAGCTTTATATTCATCATATTTACTTTTATTTTTTATTGCTGCTGCTAGTGCCAATTTAGAATATTTCTTAGCCATTTCAAAATCGTCTGCATCTATATACGATTGGATAATGTTATATAAACTATTCATCATGTATTCATCTGTATCATTTTTCTTTATGTCATATACTTTCTCTGAATACTCTAAGAATTTTTCATTATCTCCCATCTCTGCATAAATACTTCCGACTGTTAAGTATATTTGAGCTAACTTATCTTTATTTTCTTCTTTTTCTATTATTTTTAAAGCCTTAGCAAAATAATCTTTTGATTTTACATATTCTCCTTCAGCTAATAGTTTTTTAGCTTTTAAAACTAATAGTTCTATTTCTTGTTCTGGCGAATAATCATTATCTATATTACCTATCTTTTCAATAAATTCTAGTGATTTTTCACTATCATTTAGTTTCATATAACATTTAGATATTTTGCTGTATAGTTCTTTGTATGTATCTGGATCATCTATATTAATTTCTTCTAATATATCTTTAGCAAAATAATAATTTGTTAAAGATACTTGATAGAATTCTTCATCAAAGTATATATTTGCTATATTCATATAGCATTGGAATATTCTCTTTTTATCATCATTTTTTATAAAATAGAATAATGCTTTCTCAAAGTAAAAGTTTGCTGTTGCACCATCTTTTCTTTTTAGATAGATATCTCCTAATAAATAATTACATTTACCATAATTCTCAGAAAGGCCATACTCTTCACATATTTCAATGATTTCGTGTATTTCTTTTTCAGCTTCATCTAACGCATCTCTTTTTATATATATTTCGCTTTGTAAAATCAAATTGTCAGTAATTTTTTTAGATTGCATTTCTTTTGTCTCCAATAGATAATCTATACTGACATCTAGTCGTTCAGATAAGTATTCTAAAAGTTCATAACTTGTATGGGATTTATCCCTTTCTATATGACTTATTTGTGCAGCTGTTATTCTGTCCCCTGCCAATTCCTTTAATGTCATATTTTTTTCTTTTCTGAGCTTTTTTATCTTTTCCCCCAAACTCAATATGTTCATATATCTCACCCACTTTAACATTATTTATTATTACTAATTATAATATAATTATAACTTATACTTACATTAATTACATCACCCTTGATTACATTTTTTTCTAAAAATTCTATTTTTTAATTAGAAAC
>NZ_JADPET010000032.1 GCF_015667935.1 Clostridium sp. 1001270J_160509_D11
AGCTTTGTTAGAAGCAAAAGAACAGGGAAAAATAAAACACATTGGAATAACTAGTCATGGTTTAGAAACTGTTGAAATTACTAAACTTTATCCTTTTATCATTGTAGAATCTCTTTAATCATAAATATTTTTTATTCCATTCTATAAATTTTCCTTATTGCCTGATTATTCCAATTATTATGTATAATTATTATAAGTAATATATTATTTTTATTTTATGTAATGAAATCTTTATTCTTAATTAATAAATCAGTCGTACTTATAAAGCTTTATTTAAAAACTAATAGGGGGTGCTTTTTATGGCTGTAAAATTTGCAAAAAGATTAGATAATCTAGAAGGTTCTGCTATTCGTGAACTTTTAAAACTTACTCAAAGACCAGAAGTTATATCATTTGCTGGAGGTATGCCTGCTCCAGAATTATTCCCGGTTGAAGAAATGAAAAAAGTTTCTGTTGCTGTATTAGAAGAACAAGGTCAAGTTGCTCTTCAATATACTACTACTGAAGGATATGCTCCACTTAGAGAGAAAATTGCACAAAGAATGAATACTAAATTAAAAACTAATGTTACTGCTGACGATATATTAATAACTAGTGGGTCTCAACAAGGTCTAGACTTTGCTGGTAAAGCATTTTTAGACAAGGGTGATGTTGTACTATGTGAAAGCCCTTCATATATGGGTGCTTTAAATGCTATGAAAGCATATGAACCAGAATTTATTGAAATACCTACTGATAATGACGGTATGATTATGGAAGAATTAGAAAAAGTTCTTGCTACTAACGACAAAGTTAAATTTATTTATGTTATTCCTGATTTCCAAAATCCATCAGGTAGAACTTGGCCAATGGAAAGAAGAAAAAAATTTATGGAAATCATCAATAAATATGAAATACCGGTTATAGAAGATGATCCTTATGGAGAATTGAGATTCGATGGGGAATATCTACCTGCTTTAAAGGCTTTAGATACTAAGGGCTTGGTTGTTTTCTTGGGTACATTCTCTAAGATATTCTGCCCAGGATATAGACTTGGTTGGACTTGTGCATCTCCTGAAATATTAAACAAATTCAACATTTGTAAACAAGGTGCTGACCTTCAAGCCTCTACAATATCTCAAATGGAAGTTAACAAATTTATGGATATGTATGATTTGGATGCCCATGTTGAACAAATCAAAGCATGCTACAAAAAACGTAGAGATGTTATGATGAAAGCCATGGAAGAAGAATTCCCAGACTGTGTTGAATTTACTCACCCTCAAGGAGGATTATTTACATGGGTTATACTACCAGAAGGAATTAACGCTGGAGAAATGGCTAAAAAATGTCTTGAAAAAGATGTAGCCTATGTTCCTGGTGAATCATTCTATCCTAATGGTGGTGTTTATAATACTTGTAGATTAAATTATTCTAATATGCCTGAGGATAAGATAATCGAAGGTATTAAGAGAATGGGTGAAGTGCTTAGAGCTGAATTGTCAGAAAAAGCTAAATAGAAACAGTCTAAAATATATATTATTTTTAATTTATATTTTAATATACTCATTTTTCATTTAATTTATAAAAAAGAATTGGTATACATTGTATGCCAATTCTTTTTCATTTCAGAATTTATCTATTTTACAGCAGTATTTAAAGTTACATCTTCATCTTTAATCTGATAATATTTATTTTTTATAAATACTGTTATTTGGAATATAATTATTCCTATCCAGCCTATTCCTGTTGCAAGTGCTACTCCACCGATTCCCATTGAGCCAACTAATAAGTATGAAAGTATTACTCTTATAACAATTTGTAGTGTAGTTCCTATTACAGGAATATTTACATGACCAGTTCCTCTATAATATCCTACAAATATACTTCCTACTAAACTTACTATATAAAACATTGATATTATCTTAAAGTAATGTATACCATAATTTAATACATTTTGACCCTCATCAAATACAAAGAAATTAAGTAAAACATCTGATTTGAAAAATAAAAATAAAATCATCAAAATGCAAACTAATTGTATTAAAATCATAGCCTCTTTAAATCCTTTTAAAACTCTTTTATAGTTTTTAGCACCAGTATTTTGTGCGATAAATATAGAAGTTGATTCTGAACCACTATTTCCAAATGCAAGGATAACATCTTCAATTCTTCCTGTTGCTGTATAAGCTGAAATTGCATCAACACCAAGTGAGTTTACTGCTCCTTGAACAAGTAACTTACCTATATAAAGTGATGATTGATGTAGAGCTGATACAAATGAATATTGCCAAGTTAGTTTAAGCAATTTTGAATTATATTTTATATCTTCTTTTTTTACTTTTAAAAATGGAATTTTAAAAACTATATATAAATATAATAAAACTGCTGATACTAATTGTGAAATTACGGTAGCTAGTGCAGCTCCCATTATTCCCATAGAAAATTGTTTTATTAACAATAAATCTAAAACTACATTTAATGCTATTGATATTACTAAAAATATAAGTGCCATCTTTGTATTTCCAACTGATCTTAAAATTGAAGATAAGAAATTGTATAAAAAAGTAGCTATAAGTCCTGCCAAAATTACATTCATATATTGAGTTACATATCCTATTAATTGTGACGGTGTTTGGATTAATCTCAATATAATCGGCATAAAGAAAATTCCTAAAATACTAATTATAACTGTGACTACTCCACCTAAAACTGAAGAAAGAAATATTTCATTTCTCATAGCATCATAATTTTTTTCACCATATAACTGAGCAGTTATAATAGATATACCTGTGCAACATCCTATTATAATAAATATGAATAAGTTCATAATAGTTCCTGCAATACCTATGGCCGCAAATGCATCATGCCCTACATAAGTTCCCACTATAATACTGTCTATAGTGTTATAAAATTGTTGAAAAATATTTCCTATTAAAAGTGGTATAGAAAGATATATTAATTGTCTTTTTATATTACCTTCTGTTAAATCATACGCTTGTTCCACCACTCTATCCCCTTTCTAACTTTTTCTTTATTAAATTGTAGCACTAAATTATACTTTTATATAATGCATATTTAAGCGTTATAATATAAAGTATATGTTATATTTTATGGAGGTGAATTTATGACGGAATTAGAAATAGATGCTTTTTTAAATATCGTAAAATACGGTAGCATTACAAAGGCAGCCGAAATTTTATATATAAGCCAACCTGCCCTAAGCAGAAGGATAAAATCACTAGAAAGTGAATTGCAATATAAATTATTTATTAGACAAAAGGGAGTTAGAAATATTACGCTTACACCTCAAGGTGAGGCATTTATATTAATCGCAGAAAAGTGGAAGGAACTTTGGCTCGAGACAAAGGATATCTCCCCGATATCTAAAAATACCATGTTTCATATTTCAGCAATAGATAGCATAAACTCATATATTTTATCAAAAGTTTACAAAACATTTATAGAAGAAAATAACCATATACATCTTGTTATTCACAATCTACACTCACAAGATAGTTATAAATATGTTGAAAATAAGCTTGTAAACTTGGGCTTTATATCAGATGATATGTATAGCAAAGATGTAAAAACTGTCCCTATTTTTAGTGAGAAAATGTGTTTTATATCTAATACGGAAAATAATTATCCAAATGTAGTCCACCCATCAAATTTAGATTGTAAATGGGAGATTAGATTGCCATGGAATCCTGAATTTGATAAATGGCATAATTATTGGTTTGGTACTACATCAAAGTCGTTAATCATAGTCGATAAAATGTCGATTTTAGATGATTTTTTACAAATAAAAAATAGCTGGGCTATCGTCCCTTTTAGTATCGGAAATTGGCTTGTTAAAAATAATAAAAATCTTCAAATCTCTGAACTTGAAGAAGCTCCACCTGATCGTATTTATTATTATATTCAACATATAAATTATAAGTCTGAATATGTAGATAAATTCTTGCGTATTTTACAAAAATATCTCGAAACAATTCCTGGAATTGTCGTTTTATTAAAATACATATAATTTCCTTAGAATTAAAAAATGAGGTATAGTTCACTTTCCATACCTCATTTTTATTATTCATCTATACGATTTACTTCTACACTTGTCTTATTTTCAAAACTATCGAAGGCAGCATAATTTAGTACTACTAATCCAATATTAAAAATTACAAACAGTAAAAGTACAATTCCAACAGTCTTCCAAACTCGATGTGAACGTCTATTTTTTATCGCCAATTGTTCATTAATCCTCATCAATTGATCTGCAACTTCATTTACATCTTGTTCTTTTTTTTCACCTATTTTTGCACCTAATAATTCGCTTACACTTACTTCAAAAATATCAGCGATTTTTATTAGCATATCTGCATCTGGAACTGATAACCCTTTTTCCCATTTCGAAATTGTTTGACGAACTACATTTAATCTTATTGCTAATTCCTCCTGCGATAACCCCTTACTTTTTCTAAGTTGTTTTAAATTTTCATTTAACATATAAAGCCTCCTAAATTTTTAATTTATACTTTTATCTTATAAAAACTCACCAATTTCATCAAGCAATGCAAGTTAACATTGCTGTGCAATGGCTAAATTTCAATCATAATCCCCCATAAATATATCTATATATTCTGTACATCTAAAACTGGAACACACAATCTTGATGGTGTTACTTTATATAAAAAGACAGTTGACGATAAAATCAACTGCCTTATAATATCAATATTCTATCTTTAAATATTTATTATCTAAATAACCCTCTTATAAATAATTGGTTCATCATATCCGAAAGTTCTCTTACCTCTAACTTCCATAGTTTCACTAACCTCTAAATACTCTTCTGAAAATCGTTCAAACAAAGTAAATTTCAAGACAGGTGAAAACATGCTTGTGCTGCCACCTTCCCATACTCCATCTTTTTCAATATATAATGCTGGGGTAAATTTTTCTGATACTCTTAACTCATTATAATCTATTTCTTTTAAATCTTTATAAGTAAATGTATTTTTATCATATCCATTTGGTACTTCATAAGAAGTTAATTTAATTCCATTTTCTTCTTGTGTAAATAAAAATAAGTGAGGTGAAGCATGTGTATTTCCATTTGATGTATAATAACTTTCTTCAACCATAAAAATTCCTTTAAAATCTTCTGGTAAATTTATAATTTTGTCATTACAAATCGTATTTACATGTTCAGCATAAGGAAAATCTATATTATCTAGTTTCATTTTGTCAAACTGCTCAGAGTTATTAAAGCTACCTGTCAATATGTTCATAAAATCTTTTAATTTGTTCATTTTGTTTTCCTCCATCTATTTCATTTAATTTAAAAATAATCTTTTTCATTAAATTCATCAATTCTTGTATGCTATTTTCATCAATATCAGATAAAACTTGTGTATCCCATGAATAAAAGAGTTTCTGGCTCTCTTGGACTATATTTTTACCACTTTCGGTTAAACTCAAAACATTAAATCGTCTATCATTATTATTCTTTCTCTGATTGATTAAATCTTTCTCTAATAATTTTGTTAAAATACGGTTTAATTGTCCTGCATCTATTTTAAGATATTCTACAATTTCTTTAGGAGAACACTCATTATTTTTGCCTATATAAATTAAAACAAATAATTGAGTATAAGTTACCCCAAAGTTAGAAATTTTTTCAGTACAATATGATACAAAGTACTTTCTTATTATTGATATATAAACGGCAAATGATTCATTTTTCACATTACCACCTCTCAATATTTAACAATTTAGATTATATATAAATTAGTTGACTTTGTCAAATATTCAATCATTAGTAATAGTTATACTAATACTTTTACAAAATTATCAAGCACTATATTAAAATATTCTTTTAATACATCATAAATCTTATCTTCTCGAACTTTTTCTATTTTTATAACTTGACCGTCTTTATAAAAGATTAGTTCTCCATCAAAAAATCTTATATGCTCATCTTCTGTATAACGCGCAACTTTCATTGAATTTATAAATGGTGAATTTGGATGTGATTCACAATAAAAAGACGGTAGAACATAATCAATATCTAATTGTGGTTCTAAAGAAAAACTATATATCTGTTTCCAATCTTTTTTAGGCTTTCTTTGATATAAAATATATTCTCCTTCCTGTTTTGGATTATATTCAAACTTATAATCACATTTTCCATCATTTTGGACTTTTCCAACTTCAAGTTCTAAACTTTTTCTAGATAATTCACTCAAAACTCCGACATCAGAAATATATGATTTATCATCTATATCTATTTTTAGTATTCTATGAAGTCTCATTCGTGTATTTCCATCTTGATAAATAAATCGTCCCGCTAAATTTGTCACATTAAATCCCAAACTTTTTAACAAATTGCTATAAAGTCCATTTAACTCAAAACAATATCCTCCTCTTGCTTTAACAATCATCTTATCAAATAAATCTTGTGATTCAAGTGATATAGGTTTTCTATTTAAAACATCTATATTTTCATATGGGATATGAGTCAAATGAGCTATTTGCAACTTACACAGTGTTTTATAATCTATCTTAATTTCATCATTATACTCCATCTTTTTTAAATATAAATCTATCTGTTCTTTGTTATATATCATAAAATCATCTCCTAAAAATATTTTTATTAAAAAAATAAGCATTGATAAGTGGCTTCAATTATCAATGCTTTTATTTTTTATGTTAATAAATTTATCTTATTTATATGGTCGAAAATTTATTTGGGATTCACTTAATTATTTTTTAGGCCCAATCAAGCCTTCTCTATATGCACCTATATATTCAATACAAAACTCATCTTCACCTAATAGAGCTTCTGTTGCGTATATAAGTCCTAACATATCTCTGTTTGTTGGGTCTAATATTGCACTATCTAATCCTGCATTCATTGCTAATACTGTAAAACCTAGGTTTATTAATTTTCTAACTGGCAGATTAAATGAAATATTACTTACAGCTGCAGTTATATGGATTGTAGGATATTCTTTTCTAATTGTGCTTATAACTTCTACATTCATAGCAATTCCATCTTCTGATGTACATAACATTTCAACTAATGGATCTATATGAATTCTTTCAGGTTTTATATTGTACTCTTCTGCTTTTTTCATTATATCTTTAAATACTCTTAATCTGTCTTCTGCTGTTTGTGGTATTCCTTTATCGTCTGAAAGTAAAGCTATCACTTGCCAATCTGTGTCTGCTATTTCTGGGAATATTTTATCTATTTTGTCCCCTTCCATTGAAACAGAATTGATAATTCCTGGTTTATTACAGAATTTATAAGCTTGTAATATTACATCAGCACTTGGACTGTCTACTGCTATTGGTAAATCTGTCACTTCTTGAATTTGTTCTATCATCCATTTTAATGTTTCAACTTCTTGAGCTTCTGGAACTGATGCACAGCAGTCAATATATGTTGCACCACTTTCAGCTTGTATTTTTGCTCTATTTTTTATAAATTCTGCATCTCTATTTTTTATCGCTTCTGCCACTACTGGAATAGAACCGTTGATTTTTTCACCTATAATAATCATTTTTTATCCTCCATCCATACTAATTTTTCTGTCTTAATTTATATTATCTTAGTCACAATAGAATTTACGAGATTCTGTGTACATTGTTTCATATCCTTTTTCTCTACGTTCTGGATTATTTTCACGATACCAAGCTATATATCTTCCTTCTTTACCATAGTCATGAACTCTATCTTTAACTGCTTGTACATATTCTTCATCACTTAATTTTCCATCTGGGTCTGGTGAGAAAGAACTTACTTGAGCTAGTTTATCTGCGTATTTTTCTAATATTCCAACCTTATCATTGCAAGCATCTTGACCTTCCCAAGAATCAAATCCAGCTGCTATAAAGTTTTCGATTTGATTTCCAACACATCCACAAGAATGGAAGTTTACATAAAGACCCATTTCATGAGCTGCATCATTCATTCTCTTATAATGTGGTAACATAACTTCTTCAAAAGTAGTTGGTGAGAAGAATGAACTTCTTTGAGTTCCCATATCATCATGGAATGTGATTATATCAGCATGGTATACTTCTTTTGCAATTTTCATTAATTCTATATGGAAATCTGTTAATTTAGTATAAAATGCTTCTAATGCTTCTTCCTCTTCTAATAAGTAGCAGAAAGTATCTTCAAAACTTGTTAAATCTGCTGTTCTTTCAAATAATCCGTTTACGATTGTAAATATAGTTGCTTTGTCTGGGTCGATTACTTTTGCATAATTTTCTTCATAATCTTTTTGCCAGTCTATAGTTGATAAATCTGGGAATACTAAGCTTTCCCAATTTGTTATATCATCTAATCTTCTTGTTCCTGGTTTAACCATTGCTGCATTTGTTTTTGGTTCATATTCCCACTCGATTCCGAACCAGTCTATACCACCATTGCATCTAGCAGTTGCATCTGGCATTACTAATGGTTGTATAAAGTTTATATCGAAATAATATGATGGCATCCAAAGTGGTTTTTCGCCTTTATACAATCTAAGTACATTTTCCTTTGGTGTTATAGGTGTATGATATTTTATTGTTTCAAATGATTTTGCTCCATATGGATTTGGAACAGCTGGATCTATTGTTGGATTTTGTATTTCCTCGATTTTAAAAGAATAGTCGCTCATCTTTTTTCCTCCCAATTTATAAACTTATTTTATTTACCTCAATTTTATTCAATCTTCTTTATCTTCAAATATTGTATATATCTTTATTTATATTTAATTTGCGCTTTCTCTTTCTTGTAATTCTTTTTCCATTATAGCTATATCACTGTCTTTAATCTTATATCCTAGTAATGGAATTATTGATACTACTAAGAATATTATTGGAACTACAAGGCATAATATTTTTATTCCACTGACTGTAGAACTTGTAATTGCTGCATCTGCATGGTATCCAACTGCTGATAAAACACTTGTTATAACAATACCTCTAACTGCTATTGATATTTTTATAGCCAAAGAGCTAAAAGACATTATAACTGCTTTAGTATTTTTACCTGTTTTATATTCGCTATATGTTCCGCAATTTGAATATAAACTTGTTGTATTTCCATAAGATATACCAAAGAATATTTGTGCTATACCTAAAAGTACTGTTACTATCATCATATTTGCTGGCATAACATATATAACTACTAGGCATACTGCAAATCCTAAAACCCCGGCGATATTTGTCATCTTGCTTCCAAGTTTTGCAACCACATTTTTTGATATAAGTGAACCTACTAATGCACCTACATTAAATACTACTAATATAATTGACATTGCTGATTCATCTTGTAAAACAACTTTCGCATAATATGCAACAGTCGCCATCAAAGTATAATATCCAATTAGTTTTAAGAAGTCGAAAATTAAAACTAATAATAATTGTGGATTTGATACAATGCTTTTACCCATGTCTTTAAATGAAATTGATTTTGCATGTTTTGCATTTTCGTCTAATACTTCTTTTGGTTCATCATAACCTTTAGTAATAGCAAAGTGTATTAAATAACAGACTGTGAAAGTAACTGATGCTATCAAAGCTGTCATTGTATAACCAATAACACCTGTTGAGCTTGCAAATATTCCTAAGAAGAATAGATTTAACACTGGTACAAAATATGATGCAAGGATTTTTCCTGCACTTGAACCAGCAGATATTCTACCAGAAAGGAATGCTCTTTCTTCTGGATCATCAGTAAGTTCACCAACTAAAGTTCTGTTTGCTGTCCAACATATATTCCAAATTGCATGACTTAAAACATATCCCAAACCACAAAGCAATGCTGCCACTGGGTCAGAACCAATCTTAGTAAACATCAATACGAAAAATGCTACTACAAACGGTGGCAAATATATAAGCCAAGGTCTGTATTTCCCATGTTTAAAATTAACCTTATCTATTATTACTCCTGCTAACATAGCAGTTATAGCATCTGCTATCCCTGCTACAGATGTTATCGCTGCAACTAATGCTAATGGTAATTGAGCTACATCTGTTAAGAATATTACAAAGAATGTTGTCTCAACTGTACTCATAAATGAAAATCCTACTTCGCTTATTCCCCAAAACAATTTTATTTTATTATTTATTTTTTTCATAAAGAGTCCCCATTTATATTTTATTTTTAGTTAATAACCACCCTTGCACTAAAACTTTTATATAACAAGTTTTAGTTTAAACATATATCATCTCTAATCTTAACTTGCTAATTTCTTAGCTACTTGAGCTGCACTTGCTGCATCTTCTGTATAAGCATCTGCTCCTATTTCATCTGCAAATTCTTGAGTTATTGGAGCTCCACCAACCATAACTTTTATTTTATCTCTACCTGGATATTCATTAAGTGCTTTTACTGTTTCTTTTAAAGCTGGCATAGTAGTTGTTAAAAGTGCTGATGCTCCTACTATTTTTACATCAGGATTTTCTTGTAATGCTTGAATAAATTTTTCTGCTGGTACATCAACACCTAAGTCGATAACTTCAAATCCTGCACTTTCAAGCATCATTATAACTAAGTTTTTACCTATATCGTGTAAGTCACCTGCAACTGTTCCCATTATCATTTTTCCTGCTGAAACTGCATTATCTCCAACTAATAATGGTTTTAAAACTTCAACACCTTTTTGCATTGCACGTGCTGCTACTAACATTTCTGGAACGAATATTTCATTTTTTGTAAATTTATCACCTACTACTGTCATTGAGTCTATCATTGCATTTAATATTTCTGGTGCAGTTGCGCCTGAATCTAGAGCTTCTTGAACTAAACCTGCTACTTTTTTAGATTTACCTCTTTCTACTGCTGTTGCTACTTCTTGAATTTTAGACATATTATTTCCCCCTAACATATAATAAATATTTTTTTAATCATTTTGTTAACATTTTCTTTGTGTCTGTTTGTTTTTCTTTTCTTTATATTTAAAGTATAGGATTTTAAGAGGGGTATTTTCAATGTAGGAATATATGAATTTTTTATAAAATTTTATAATTTTCATATAAAGTTTATTTGTAGATTCTTATAAAAAAATCATATTATTTTTGAATAAATCTACATTTTTTACCAATTATTATTTTTAATGCTCTATAATATAAATTAGAAACATTTATTTTTAGTGATTTTTAGAAAAGGAGGCCAAAATGTATATCAGCATTAATGAAATATTAGACAAATTTTTTAAATTCACTTCAAGATACAAAATATCATTTGATAGTGAAATAGTAAATTTTAAGTTTTCAACTAAAAATCTTAAAGATTATAGCCCATATTGTTTATATATTTTTAGGGCTAATAAACTTCCAAATGAAATTTTTAATTATGATAAAATAAATTTTTTAATAATAGGCGAGCCAGAAGATTTGCCTTACTTAAACAACTGCAACTATATTATATTAGAAGAGAAATCTATTTCTATATTTGAGATAATAACACTAATTCAAAATCTATTAAATTTTGATGATGCCCTTTCATCTTTCAAGGAAAAACTATTTTTCAGTATTGAAGATGATCTATCTATCAATAATATGATTTCTATAGCTTTTGAGTATTTAAACAACCCTATAATGGTGCTAAATTCTAAATATGAAACTTGTTATTTTGAACTTGGAAAAACTATTTTAAATGAGCCAGTTTGGGAATTTCAATTAAAAAACAATCGTCCCCATCCTGAATATTCATTAAAATACAATAAAAGTAGAGAAAACCGACTTATAGCAGAATCTAGCTATAATCATGTTATTACTTTCTTTGAAGGTCTTATGAATCATAGGGAAATTGCAATCCCAATAAAACATATTGATTTTTCAATTGGGCGTATATGTGTGTTGGAAGTCAATCGAGATATTACTCAAAGTGATATACATATTCTCAAGACTCTGGCAAAAATGATGTATCCTCTTATGATTTCTGATAAAAAATTTCTAAACTTAGAAACATCCAGATTTGATTCTGTTTTGAGCGACTTAATGAATAATCCAAAGCCAAACATGTTACTTATGAGAAAAAAATTATCCAACTTTAAATTCGACTTAGATTCAAATATGTACCTTCTTTGTCTGTGTGATTTGGATAATATAAATTCAAAATCTAAGGTAAACTATGTCAAACAAATGGTTCAAGGCATATTTGAAAAACACTATGTATTTGTATTTGATAAAAACATTATTGTTCTTTATAACAATAAAAATTCATTTGATTATTTTAAGAAATGCAAAGAATACAAAGAGTTTCTCGAATTTATAAAAAACTACACATTGTCAGTTGGTGTAAGCAAATTATTTGATGGGATTTCTGGAATAAGAAATGCTTATTTTGAATCATTGTCAGCCATAAATTTTGCAAATCGTCTTAATTGTATTTATAGCAAAGAACCCTCTATAAATTTTTATGATGATTATGTTTTGCATGACTTAGTTTACGATTTTGTGGCTAAGAAAAAACTTCACTATATCTTGGATTCAACAATAATAAACCTTTTAGCTGATAATAATACAAATTTAATTTCAACAGTTAAATGCTATTTAGATTGTGGAGAAAATCTAAACTTCATATCAGATAAGCTTGGAATTCACTATAATACATTAAAATATAGAATAAATAAATTGAAAACTAAATACTTTATCGATTTGAAAAATCCGGATTCATTAGTAAAATTAAAACTTGCAATTATTGCATTAGAAATATCAAAGGGGTATGACTTAGATCTTGGTTTAAACTAAAAGGGGGTAAAATATGTCTGTAACATTTAACGAAATATCTACTAAATTAGCTTCAAAAAATCCTATAGTTATAATGCGAAAAAACATAAATATTTCAAACTACTATTATATAGAAGATAATTTCGACAAACTTAATTCCTACAGTCTTTACATATGTAAATTGTCTAATTTTCCAAAAGAATTTAAGACTGATAAAATCATTAATTTCTTGATAATTGTAGACATTAATATAAAATACGACTTATTTCAACTAAAAAACTGCAATATTTTAATTTTAGAAGATAATAAAATAAATCTTTATAAATTACTAGAAAATTTGCAGGATATTATCAATGTAAATGCCGATATAATCGCCTCTTCAAATAGCATTATCGACGCAATATCTCAAAATGAATGTATTGGTGATATTATAAAAATAATTTATAATTATCTCCAAAATCCAATTATAATCTCTAATTCTGCAAATTACCTTTGTTATCATGACGGAGATAATTTAACTAATGATGATACAATTTGGGACGATTATATAAAATATAGTTATCCAGATCCATATTATCTAGAAAAAATTTATTATGATATTAAATTTGTACAATCTATATCATCAAAAAGCGATTCACATATTATAGATTATTTGGACATAATGGAACACAGAGTTTTAACTTGTCCAATAAAGATAAATAATTTAAATATAGCTTATATCTATGTTTTAGAATCTAATAAACCATTTAGTAAAGAGGACATGCGTATACTCAATATACTTTGCAAAATAATTGCTCCTTCGATAATAAACGACAGTAGATTTAGTTATTGTGAAAATTCCCAAATAGATTCTATTTTTTATTATTTATTGTCATGTGAAGGTCCACAACCCCACTTTCTTGAACAAACATGCGAAATATTAAATTTAGAAATACATTCAAATTTCTTCTTATTAAATATAAATTTATTAAAAAAAGAAATTACCATAGAAAAATTTAAAGAACTTTACGATTTGATAAAATCAATATTTTTCAATCAGTTCGTATTTATATATAAAAATCAGATTTGCATACTATATGTTACAAGAGATGATAATCCACATAAATTCAAAATATACTCTAAATATTTCTTAGATATATGCGACAAATACAATTTATCTCTTGGTGTTAGCGATATGTTTTTCAACTTACACGATATAAAAATAGCATACAACCAGACACTAAAAGCACTAGATTACTCAACTAGCTTACCTGATACAAATCGTATAAATTATTATTCTGATTTTATGCTTACAAACTTGGTTTATGATTTTTTAATAAATGAAAACACAGATAATATTATTGACCTTAACTTTAAAGAATTTATAAACTCTGCATCAGAAGAATATCGCCAAATGCTAAAGCTATTTGTCGATAATAACGGAAATATCAAAAAAACCGCCGACGAGCTGCATGTGCATTATAATACTTTGAAATACCGCTTGGGTAAGATTAGAGATGAGTATTGTATTGATTTTGAGGATTTGAATTATATTATTAAGCTGAAGTTGTCTTATATTGCTTTGGATTTTATTGCGAATACATAGATTTACATATTTTTTGATTCTATACTTAGAAATTATATTAATAGAAAAACTGCTATAGAGTATACTAATTCCTCTATAGCAGTTTTTCTACACTCCTAAAAGTTCCTTTTTCTTTTTATCAAATTCTTCTTTTGTTAAAGCTCCCATATCTAATAATTGTTTATATTTTATTAATTCATCAGCTGGAGATATATTATTTAATACTTGAGATTTAGAAATATTTTTATTCTTTTTATATAATTCCACTTGTTCATTGACTATATCAGCAAAAAAACTAACTGTATCTTTTGATATATTCTCTATCATCCTTGTTGTAGCCCCATCAGTAATAGCTATTTTCCCAAATATTAATCCTTTGCTGTGAGAAATACTATTAATTCTATCTAAAGGTATATCAATTAATTTTAGTCCATAAATCATACCCTTATCTAACATTAATACACGTTTATTTGTACAAACTATAAGCCATGTATTCCCATCATTTATCCCACTTGTCATAGCTTTTATTATTTCACCTTTTCTAAGTATTAATGGTAACTCAGCAATTTCCTTTCTTGTTCCCCATTCATCTCTACATGGTAGTGCTTCTATTTCTTCTCTTATCTCTTTAACTGTTTTTCTATTATGTGATTCCTCTTCAGAGGCTTCTTTATTATATGATTCTTCTTCATATTTGCAATTATCTTGCAAATATTCTAATGCAATTTTACCCTCTTCCCTTAATTTATGAGGATATGCCAAAGTAATAATCTTTTTATTTACAGTAATTTGTATTACTCCATTATTAGCGAAAGAAGATTTTGCAAACAATTTTACAGATTCAATCTCTGTAAGCATTATTTCCTTCTTTCCTAATATTATCCGATCATCTAGTAATGTCCATTCTTTTAAAAAACCAGCCTTAAAACTTAAATTCATTTTATTTTCTCCTTATCTATTAATAATGTTTAAAATATTATTACTGTATTGGTAATAAATTTTTTTATTGTATACTATGTCTTGTCAATAGTTACTACAATTTCCATTTACCATATACAGCATTAAACTTTATTTAAATCGAATTGTTATTAATCATAAAATAGTATAATATATTAATAGTGTCTAAAATTGTCATTTTTTAGCTTAAAATAATATTTTAATAAATTAATAAAAAACACCCCCAATTACTCAACACAGATTTCTCCATATTTCATAATCAGAGGTGTTATATTATCACATTTTAAATTCTAAAACATTAAAATCCCTAACTCATAATAACTATTCAGTTATTTCCCAGTTATGGTAAACGTTCTGAACGTCGTCATCTTCTTCAAGTAAGTCTATTAATTTTTCCATAGATTTTACTTGACCTTCGTTGTCTAAAACTGTAGTAGTTTGTGGTATTAATTTTATATCAGCAGATACGAATTCATATCCTTTTTCAACTAAAGCATCTCTAACTGCGTTGAAATCTTCTGGAGCTGTTACAACTTCGAATCCATCTTCTTCTGTTATTATATCGTCTGCTCCAGCTTCTAAAGCGTCGTCCATTAATTGTTCTTCGCTTACATTTTCAGCAGCTATTAATATTTGTCCTTTTCTATCGAACATGAAACCAACGCATCCAGTAGTTCCTAAGTTACCACCGTTTTTGTCGAAGTAATATCTTATGTTACCAGCAGTTCTGTTTTTGTTGTCAGTTAAAGTTTCAACTATAACAGCAACCCCACCTGGTCCATATCCTTCGTAAGTATTTGAGAAGTAATCTTCTCCACCGCCAGCTCCAGCACCTTTGTCTATTGCTCTTTTGATATTATCATTTGGCATATTGTCAGCTTTAGCTTTATCTATAGCTGTTTTTAAAGCTGCATTGTATTCTGGATCAGCTCCACCTTCTTTAGCTGCAACAGTTATAGCTCTTGCATGTTTAGTGAATACTGATGCTCTTTTAGCATCTTGTTTACCTTTTCTATTGATAATATTGCCTATACGACCCATAATTTCACTCCTTAATTTTAATTTCGTTCATTTATAGATTTATTCAAAATCTATTGCAAAGTAAATTTTAGCACAAAACTTCCATTTAGTAAATTAGAATCTTGGAGGTTTTGGTGCTGTGTGTCTTTTATGTTCACTGATTTTATGTAATCTATCTATGATGTCTAAGTCCTTTTGAGGAACTTCATCTCTTTTACCTAATACAACCTTGTCTATCATGTTGTATGTTGTTCCCATTTCATTTTCGTCTGTTTGACCTTCCCATAAACCTGCTGATGGAGCTCTATTAATTACATCTTCGTGTACTCCTAGTGCCTTAGCCCATTCATAAACTTCTGCCTTTGTAAGGTTTGCTATTGGAACTAAGTCTACTCCTCCATCGCCGTATTTTGTGAAATATCCAGTATGTATTTCTGCTGCGTTGTCTGTTCCTACAACTAAATACCCTAGGTTGTTTGCAACTGTATAAACAGAACACATTCTTACTCTAGCTCTTAAGTTTGAATCTGATGCTCTAAGCCCATCTTCATTATATAAATTCTTTTCTTTAAGAGCTGAAGTTACAGAGTTTAATATCATTTCTTGTGGGGTTGTTAAATCTAAATCGATATAATCTATTCCACAACCGTTTATAACTTTAAGTGCATCTTCCCTGTCTTTTGGGTTGCTGTTGATGCTCATAATTACCCCTATAGAGTTGTCTGGAAATGCTTTTTTTATAAGGTAACAAACTACAGCTGAGTCTATTCCACCAGAAACCCCAACAACTAATCCTTTGCATCCTGCTTCTTTAACTTTTTCCCTAAGCCAATCTACTGTTTTTTCTATTTTTTGATTTATTCCCATTTATTTTACCCCTTTCTTATAAAAATCTATACTTATAATACCATATTTATTTCAAAATTAATTTATTATTTTTACATCTATACATAGTTTTATCAAAATCACAAATAATAATACAAGGTAGGTGAAGATATGAACAATCCATTTAGTATTAAAAATTCTATAATTGGAGCTTTTACTGGTTTTATTAATGGGCTATTCGGTTCCGGCGGTGGTACTCTTTTAGTCCCTATCTTAAACAACATTTTAAAAGTAGAAGAACACAAATCACATGCTACAGCCTTAGCTGTAATAATATTTTTAACAACGACAAGCTCCATAATATATATCTCCAAAGGAACATATGACATTGGTCTTACATGTAAAGCCGCCATAGGAAGTATAATAGGAGGTATCGTGGGAGCAAAATTATTGAGCAAAGTAACCGGTAAGTTTTTGAGAATTGCTTTCGGAATAGTTATGATAATATCTGCAATTAGAATGATTTTTTATTAATAGGAGGAATTTATGTTAATAGCAATAATAGGATTTTTTGCTGGAATAATCGGCGGAATGGGAATGGGTGGAGGAACAATACTAATCCCTGCTCTTATATTATTTGCAAGTATTGACCCTAAAATTGCCCAAAGTACCAACTTACTATCATCAATTCCTATGACAATAGCAGCACTATACATACATATTAAAAAGAAAAACGTCGACTTTGAATTAGTTCTTCCGATAGTATTATTCGGTATAGTTGGTGCTTTTTTTGGCTCTACATTAGCAGAATATCTATCATCTGATATCTTAAGAAAATGTTTTGGAGTATTTTTATTGATTATAGGAATCTTTGAAATTCAAAAAGGTTATATGCACAAAGACAAACAAAAAAAATAAAGCCTAAAACTATTAAACAATATAGTTTTAGGCTTTTTATGTTAATTTTTTTCTTCTAATCTACTTATCATAAAGAAGTCCTTTATTGCATTATCATAATCACCTGTTTGGCAATATGCATCCCCACGTTTTTCATAAGCTCTTATGTCAGATGGATTTCCTTCTATTGCAACAGAAAAATCGTCTATCGCTTCTTTATATTGCTGAAGTTTATAATAAGCCAAACCTCTATAATAATAATTTTTAAATTGGCTCTTATCAAGCTCAATTGCTTTATTAAAATCAAGTATTGCTTCGTTATATTCTTCTAAGTCTAAGTTTGCAGCTCCTCTTCCCATATAAACAATATAACTTTCGTAACCATGTTCTATAGAGCGAGTATAGTCATCTTTTGCCTTTTTGAAGTTTCCTGTGATAGAGTACTCTTTTCCTCTATTGCAGTAAGATTTTCCTACTTTATAGCCCATTTTTATCGCTTTTGAGAAATCACGTATTACTTTTGTGTGATTTTCCATTTGACCATAAGCAAGTGCTCTGTTGTAATATGCTTCACCATTTTTAGGATTTAATATTATAACTCTGTCCAAGTCTTTTATGGCCTTGCGTAAATTATCTTGTTTTAAGTAAGCTACTGAACGATTAAAGTAGCTTTCTTCGTACTCTGGGTCTAGTTCTATGGATTTATTGTAGTATTCGATTGCGTTATTAATTTGGTTCATTTGACAATAACAATCCGCCATTCCCAAATAACCTTCTTTCATATGTGGAGCCAAAGTTACAAATGTCTTGTAGTCTAGTAGTGAGTTTTTATATTGTTTCATTAAATAATATAGTCCTGCTCTTTCGTAGACTATTCTCTCGTCGTATTTTTCAAGATTTATAGCATTTGTAAAATCTTTTAATGCTTCTTTATATCTGCCTAAATAAGCTAGAATTCTTCCTCTATTATAATAGGCACTAACATCATTTTCGTCTATTTCTAGTGCTTTTGTGTAGCTTTCCATAGCCTTATCGTATTCTTTTAAGTTGCTATAAGATACTCCTAAGTTATAGTAAGCTACTTCATATCTTGGATCTATTTCCAATGATTTTTTATAATTTTTTATTGCTAGTTCATTATCCCCTAGTCTACTATAACAAACACCTTTACCCCTATATGCTTCTTTATAGTTTTTGTCTAGTTCTAATGTTTTTTCAAAATCTTTTATAGCTGAATAAAATTTATCGAATTTTATATAAAACTCGCCACGATAGTAATAACCATCTGCACTGTCTGAGTATTTTTCAATAATTTTATTTATATAAGCCATTTTTTCATTTATTTCAAATTCCATATTGGCGTGATTCAACATATCTTGTATGAAATTTTGTCTTTCTAAGTCCTTTTGTAATTTATTTAAATTTTCTATAGTATTGTTCATATCCACATTTCCTGATTTAGATAATTTAAATAAATTAAATACCATGAAAATCATAAATCCATACATAAAGCAGAATATGATTATCTCTTCGTTTTTTGATAAATTCAAAATTGCTATAGCTAAGAATAAAATTCCTATTATAGCTAGAGAGATTCCTATTTGTCTTGTTATTTTGTTTTTTTCACTTTCCATTATGACGTCCCCCTCGATATATCTATTGTTAAATAAACCCTATCTAAAAAATAATTTCCCCTTCTTTTTCAGATAGATAAAACCCTTCACTTTCACCTATTTCTGCAGTTCCACTAGTTATATCTATCATTTTAGATTTTAGTGATTCTGCTTCTTCTTCTCTCGAGTAAACTATTATTTCTACTTTGTCAGTATATAAAGTGTCTTTTATTTTGTAACCCATATTCATTATTTCATTTTGAACTTTTCCTATTTGGTTATAGTCTATAGTTACACTTATTTCTTTGTATTTTACCTTTTGTATAATTTGAGCTGCTTCAATACCAACTTTTGCACCTTTTGTATATGCTCTAACAAGTCCGCCTGCTCCTAATTTTATTCCTCCGAAATATCTAGTTACAACAACTACTACATCTCTTAAGTCTTCTTTTTTTATGACTTCTAATGTTGGGATTCCTGCTGTTCCTTGTGGCTCTCCATCGTCACTATAGCGTTGGATGTTCATAGTTTCACCAACAGTATATGCCCAAACATTATGAGTAGCATCTTTATGCTTCTTTTTTATTTCGTTTATGAATTCTACTGCTTCTTCTTCAGACTTTATAGGTTTTGCATATCCTATAAAAGTAGACTTTTCTACTATGTATTCATCTGTTCCAAAACTGTGTAATGTTTTATATGTCTTCATAGTGCCTCTCCCCCTGCCGTTAGATATTTCAAAGCCAAAATTGCTTCATTATATGCCCTGATGACATATTCTTTTTCGTTGATTTTTTTTCTGTCTATAAGTCGTTGCAAAATCTCGACTGTCTTATCATCTCCCACCTTTGCCAATGCTTTGGCACAATATTGTCTTGTCTGTGGATTTGGGTCATATAGCCCCTTTTCCAAGACTAACTTGCTCTTTGGAGAAGATATTTTTCTAATAGCTGAATAAGTTATTCTTCTTATGTCTGAATGTCTATGGTTTGTAAGAGGATGAAGTATTTTTAAAAATCTTTCATCTCTAAACTCTCCCGTTGCCCAAATTAAGACAATTAAATCATCTGCATTTTGTTCTCTAAGTATTCTTTTGTATAATTCTCTTTTGAAGTTTAATTCTTTTTCTTCATCTAGACTCAGCTCTTCTATAAATTCAAGTCTTGAGTCTTTGCCTAATTCTAAAAATTTATCCAATATATCTTTTGAAGATTCTACTTTTTGTTTGTTTGCAGATTTTATTTCTAATTTTGCTTTGATTAAATGATCATTTACATCTGCAATTGGTATATTTCTGATTTTGCTAATTTGGGACACTGTTTTTGATTCGTTATAAAGAAGATATGTAATAAAGTAGTCATCTAAGTTATCGATATTGCTCCAACTTATGTCCATTTTTATTCCTCAACTATATATTCTTTATATATATTATAATCTTCTTCATCTAAACTTACTTCAAGTTGTGTTCCATTTTCAACATATTCAAAGTAATCTACGTTGTATTTTTCTTTTATTTTACTGAATATATTACCTTTATCGTATGGAAGTAATAATTTAACTTGATAAGTGTCTTCCATTAAAGCATTTTCTATCATTTTTAGAAGGATATCCATATTGATACCTTTTTTAGCAGAAATATAAATTCTATCTTCTCTATTTCTTGGATAAATATCTAGCTCTAGTCTGTCTATTTTGTTGTAAACTATTATAGTTTTCTTATCATCTGCACCTAATTCTTTTAATACTGATTCAGTAGTTTGTTTTTGTAATTCAAAACTGCTGTTTGTAGCGTCGATTACATGTAGTATTAAGTCTGCATATTTAACTTCTTCTAGTGTCGCTTTGAATGCTTCTACTAAATCATGAGGTAGTTTACTTACAAATCCAACTGTATCTACTACTAGAAAATCTCTTTTATTTGGTAAAGTAGCTTTTCTTAAAGTTACATCAAGTGTTGCAAATAGCATATCTTTTACGAAAACTTCTTTTTCAGTTTCGTAATCTTTGTGTGTCTTTATTAATTCGTTCAATAAAGTCGATTTTCCTGCATTTGTATAACCAACAAGTGCAACAATTGGTATATTTGATTTTAGACGTTGAACTCTTTGAGTTTCTCTGTTTTGTTTTACTTCTCTAAGCTCTTTTCTTATGTCAGCAGCTCTATTTAAGATATGTCTTTTATCTATTTCAAGCTTTTGTTCACCAGGACCTCTAGTACCTATACCAGCACCAGTTCTACTCATTTGTCCACCCATTCCATAAAGTCTTGGTAATCTGTATTTTAATTGAGCAAGCTCAACTTGTAGTTTACCTTCTTTACTTAATGCTCTTTGTGCGAATATGTCTAATATTAAAGCTGTTCTGTCGATTACTTTTAGTCCTGTAACATCTTCTATATTTCTCATATGTGCTCCTGATAATTCATCATTAAATACTATCATTGTAGCACCAAGCATTTGACAGTAATCTCTTATTTCTTCAACTTTACCTTTTCCTATGAAATAAGCAGCATCTCTCGCTGGTTTATTTTGAATTACAGATGCTAAAACTTCTGCTCCAGCAGCCTTTACTAATTCTTTAAGTTCTTCCATAGATTCATTTATATCAATATCGTCGATTTTTTTTACATTAGTTGTTATATTTAAGCCCACTAAAACGGCCTTTTCTTGTAGTTTTTCTTCCACAAAATCACCTCTTTATTTTACTTCTTGTCAATTCATTTATTTGCCAGTATTTTTGCCTTATTATATATTTTGACTTTTATAATAAATAGTATCAAAGTCCATTTTTATTCCCCCTAAATTAAATTTTTGATTTTATTATATGCATCAATAATTTCGCTAAAGC
>NZ_JADPET010000033.1 GCF_015667935.1 Clostridium sp. 1001270J_160509_D11
ACACAGAAGTTAAGCTCCTGAGCGCTGATGGTACTTGGTGGGCAACCGCCTGGGAGAGTAAGACGTAGCCACGTAATCTTTTTTTATGCTCCAAATTAAATTCTTTAGAGGGATTAACTATACAAATCTCACAAACTTAACAAATTCTCTTGCATATCAACAAAATATAAATACACAGTAACAATACCAATATCCAATTATAAAGTAACATAAAATATGATAAACAGTCACAAAAATGGCATAATAATATTCAAATAAATCAAACCCAATAATACAAAACCCAAATAAAATAACAAAAAGTCAAAAAGAAATAAAAAAAGTAAAAATGAAATGATATCAAAAGAATCAATACTGTCATAAATCATACAAATATTGTCATCAAAGTTACAAAATTGGTAAAATATGCTATAATTACAGATAAAATAAAATATTGATTGCCAAACTTCTTATTTGGAAAGTTATCTTATGAATAATTTATTATTTTGAAAGATGTATTCCTGATTTAGTGCTATATAGGGATATTTTATTTCAAGTGTAGGAATATTAAATTTCCAAGCACATAAGTATGGAAATATTGAATTTCTAGGGAATTTATTATTTAGATAATACAGGAGATCTGGCGGTTGATAAATCTATATTACAAATGAGTGATTTGAGGATATCACGAGAAATTATGGAGGCGAAAATGGGAGAAGCGGTAAATATTAAAGAGTATTTAGACATATTTAGAAGAAGAAAATGGATCGCTATTGTGACTATTTTAATTTGTCTAGGATTTGGGGGATATAAAACTTATAAAAATTATATTTCGTATGTGCCGACTTATATGTCTAATGTTACGATTAGGATTAATTCTATTAAGTCTATACAGGAGGATGAGAAAAAGATTAATACAAGTAGTAGTGATGATTCGGGGGATACTTCGGGTTATAGTAGTTCTGGATCTAGTAGTGGTTTAACAGCGGCAGAGGAGAAGGCAAAACAGGATCAAGAAAAATTAAACAAGATTTATAGTGCTTATTCTGGTTCTGCGTCTATGGCGAATCAAAATATTGCGACTTCTTATTTGGGACTTGCTACTTCTAGTGATATTAGAAAGAATGTGGCATCTCTTACTGGATTAAAGAGTAGTCAAATTGGGACTATTACTGCTGCTCAAAGTGAGGAAATTCCACAGTTTATCAAGATGACTGTAACAACTTCTTCGCCTGAAGTTGCAAAACAAGTTGCGGAGGCTCTTCCTGAGGCTTATAATACTGAGCTTAAGAGAGTAATCAATTTGGACTGTGTTGAAGTTGTGTATAAGGCTAGTAATGGAAGTTTGATTCCTAGAAGTAGGGATTTAACTTTAGTTCAGGCTCTTGGGATAGGAATTGTTGTGGCTATATTTTTAGTATTATTATCTGAATGTTTAGATACTAAGATAAAAACTCCTGAGGATGTTGAGAAGTATTGGGATTTACCTTTGATAGGAACTATTCCAATGGATGATGGAAAGTCAAAGGGAAGACATACAGTTAAAGCTTAAAATTATAGATAAAGAATTTAAGGGGGATTAGCTATGGCAATGTTAGCAGCGTATGATGAAGGAAATTTTGAGTTAAATGAGTCGTACAGGGAGATTAGGACTTATTTAAGTATTAATAAAAATATAAAGACGATTTTGATTACTAGTGCTGAGATGGATGAGGGGAAGACGACTATTGTTTGTAATTTGGCGAAGTGTTTTGCTGAGTTAGAGGGGGTTAAGGTTCTTCTTCTTGATTGTGACTTTAGAAAAAGGGGCGTTAGTAGATATTTTGGGATTGAGAATACTTTTGGTATTGCAGATATAGTTTTTGGATACAAAAAACAATCAGAATGTATTAAGAAGGTTGGAGATTTGGATATAATTACTTCTGGTGGAGTTCCTTCTAATACTTCTATTTTACTTAATTCTCAGTCTATGAAAGATACTTTGGCAAAGTTGAGAGAGGAATATGATTATGTATTTATTGATTCACCGCCTATATGCAGATTGAATGATGCATGTATAATTACTCAATATGTGGATGGGACAGTTTTGATAAATGCATCTAAGGCAATTGATGCTAAAGTTGCCAATATTACGTTGGAAAAGTTAAATAAAGTTGGGGCAAATGTTATTGGCGTTGTGCTAAATAAGTTTAGTGCACAGAAATACAGTTATTATAATAGTTATTATGG
The DNA here is from genome assembly GCF_015667935.1 of Clostridium sp. 1001270J_160509_D11. Taxonomy (GTDB): domain Bacteria; phylum Bacillota; class Clostridia; order Peptostreptococcales; family Peptostreptococcaceae; genus Intestinibacter. The sequence continues at coordinate 2,206 of NZ_JADPET010000033.1, forward strand.
ATATGCTGGATATTATGAGGACAAGCCTAAACGAGGATTATTTAAACGAAAAAAGAGAAAAAAACACAAAAAAAAATAAAGAATTATCAAGAAATATAAGGAATTTTTAATTTTTTGTAGAAATTTATAGATAGATTTAGATTTAGTCTGCATTATAAAAATATTTATACCAAATAAATTAGGGGAATGATTTTAATCAAAAATGATATTGTTAAGGGGGAAACAAAGAGATAATTTGGTCTAAATATAAGGGGGGAATATTATGATAATAAAACTTATGAAAGTATTAGACGATATTTCAAAAGATGCTGACAAGTGCAAGATGAGACAAATTATTTTATTAGCTATAGACGGGATTTTATGTGCACTTAGTTTTGTTATAACTTTGGCTTTGTTGGGGTTTGACGTTTCTAGGTTTTCATTAATACCGATAATTATTTATGTAGCTATAAATGAAACATTTTTATTATTATTTAGATGCTATGATAGTCTGTGGAAATGTGGCGGAGAAAGAGAAGTAGCATCGATATTTGTCGCTTGTTTTTGTGCAGTGTTACCATCGGCAGCAATAATCGCACTAACACACAGTAAATTAAATCTAGCTTTTTATGTAGTAAATGTACTTATGATAATCGTAGCAATGGTATCTGTTCGAGTTGTTTATAGAACAATGAGAAGATTACTTATGTATATGCAAGTTAATCAAAATGCTCCTAGCTCATCTAGAGTTCTTATCGTTGGGGCAGGTAAGGCTGGAAACATGATATTGAGGGAGTTATTTGAAAATCCAGAATTAAAGAAATTACCTGTTGCAGTAGTAGATGATGACATACATAAAATAGGTAAATCAGTCTTTGGAGTACCTGTATTGGGGACGACTGAAGATATTTCTACAATTGTAGAAAGGGAAAATATCGACGAAATAATTATTTGTATTGCAAATATAAACGTAAAACGAAAAAGAGAAATTATAGATATTTGTAAAAATACGAGGGCAAAATTAAAGACTATTCCGGGAATTTATGAAATTATAGACGGAAAGGTTAATGTAACAAAAATAAGAGATGTTCAAATTGAGGATCTTTTAGGCAGAGAACCTGTCAAAATCAATTTAAGCGAAATGGACGACATCATCAACAATAAAATCGTAATAGTTACAGGCGGTGGTGGGTCTATTGGCTCAGAACTATGTAGGCAAATAGCAAAATACAATCCAAGACAACTAATCATAGTAGACATATATGAAAATAACGCATATGACATTCAACAAGAATTAATCAGACATTATCAAGAAGAATTAAATTTAAAAGTACTTATCGCATCAGTTCGTGATGAAGATAAGATGAATACAATATTTGAAAATTATAGACCAGAGATAGTTTTCCACGCAGCAGCACACAAACATGTTCCACTAATGGAGGACAGCCCTTGTGAAGCTATAAAAAATAATGTATTTGGAACGCTTAATGTGGCAAAATTGTCGAATAAATATAAGGTAGAAAAATTTGTATTGATTTCGACAGATAAAGCCGTAAACCCAACAAATATAATGGGTGCAACAAAGCGTTGTTGCGAAATGATAATACAATCACTTAACAAAACGAGCGATACAGAATTTGTCGCAGTGAGATTTGGCAATGTACTTGGAAGTAATGGAAGCGTCGTACCACTATTTAAAAAGCAAATCGCAGAAGGCGGACCAGTCACTGTAACACACGAAGAAGTTACAAGATTCTTTATGACGATACCAGAAGCCGTATCACTAGTGTTGCAAGCCAGTGCAATGGCGAAAGGTGGCGAAATATTTGTACTTGATATGGGCGAACCAGTCAAAATAATTGATTTAGCGAGAAATTTAATAAAATTAAGCGGATATGAACCAAATGTCGACATAAATATTAAGGTTACAGGACTTAGACCAGGCGAAAAACTTTATGAAGAGGTGCTTATGGACGAAGAAGGACTTACTCGTACATCTAATGATCAAATCAGAATCGGCAAACCGATAAAAATCGACGAGGTCGAGTTTAAGAGAGAGCTTAATATTTTGAAGAGGGTTGCTGAGAATAATCAAGATGAGAAGGTCGATATTATTATGAAGAGTATTGTACCGACTTATGTTAGAAGAGAAGAAGTTGTTGTATAGGGGGATGTGGTGTGATATGGATGAAGTCAATCATGGAATGTATCAGAAGATAAAGAGGTGTATTGATTTTTTAATATCTTTAATAGGATTTATAATTTTAATACCGGTATTTTTGATTTTGATAATTTGTATAAAACTAGATTCAAGAGGTCCGATTCTATTTAAACAAAGGAGAATAGGAATACATAAAAAGGAATTTAATATTTTAAAATTCAGAACTATGAGGATAGACACACCAAAAGATACACCAACTCATTTATTAGAAAATCCAGACATATATATAACCAGAGTTGGAAAGTTGCTTAGAAAGACGAGTTTGGACGAGCTACCACAAATTATAAACATTATAAAAGGTGAGATGAGTATTGTGGGGCCAAGACCAGCACTTTGGAATCAATATGATTTGATCGAAGAAAGAGACAAATATGGAGCAAATGATATACTTCCAGGGCTTACTGGATGGGCACAAATCAATGGTAGAGATGAGTTACCTATTCGAATAAAGGCAAAATTAGATGGAGAATATGTGAAAAGATGTAGTTTTGGATTTGACTTAAAATGTTTCTTTATGACTTTTATAAAAGTATTAAAAAGAGATGGAGTAGTTGAAGGAAAGGCACAAAGTAAAACAGCAAAACAGACAAATCAGTAAAGTGGGGTAAGTTATGAAGAAGGTGTTGATACTATCAAACCATTTCGCGACAATATACAAGTTTAGGCGAGAGTTGGTGGAGAGTTTAGTTACCAGAGGATATGAGGTAGTAGTGTCACTGCCAAAAAGTGATGATAATGAAGAGATAAAGTCCTTAGGCGTTAGAATTGTTGAAACTTATGTAGATAGAAAAAGCTTAAACCCAATAAAGGACATAAAGCTTTTTCTAGACTATTTGAAGTTGATAAAAATAGAAAAGCCTGACATAATAATAGGTTATACAATAAAGCCCAATATATATGGAGGTATGGCATCGAGAATAAGAAAAACGCCATTTATCGCCAATGTGACTGGGCTTGGGAGTGCCTATTACAAAGGTGGAATGTTGAAAAAAATCGTCAGCACACTTTATAAAGTTGGACTTAAAAAAGCGAAATCTGTGTTTTTTGAAAATGTGCAAAATGCCCAAGTTATGATAGACGACAAAACAATCACAAAAGAACAAGCAGTCGTTATGAATGGCGCTGGGGTAAATCTTGAAAGATTCAGCTTTAGCCCAATGCCAAAAGACGACATCACAAAGTTCTTATTTGTCGGAAGGGTTATGGAAGAAAAAGGCGTCAACGAACTGTTCGATGCAATCAAAAAAATCAAATCGGAAGGAATCAAAGCAGAATTTGGATTTCTTGGATGGTTTGAAGAAGATTATAGCCAGATTATGAAAGATTTGGAAGCAAAAGATTATATAAAATACTACGGCTACCAAAAAGACGTCGTAAAATTTATGAGAGAAGCACACTGCATCGTCCTTCCATCATATCACGAAGGAATGGCAAATGTGTTGTTGGAAGGAGCATCTATTGGAAGGGCGCTGATTGCAAGTGACATCCATGGATGCAAAGAGTCGATTATCGATGGTGTCAGCGGATTTACTTGTAGGGTTAAGGATAGTGGTGATCTTTATGACAAGATTAAGAAGTTCGCGCTGATGAGCTATGATGATAAGGCGAAGATGGGGCAGTGTGGCAGAAGGCATATGGAGGATGTTTTTGATAAGAGGAAGGTAGTTGAGATGACTGTTGAGGAGATTGAGAGATGAGTGAGCCGATAAGAGTATTGCAAGTAGTGACATATATGGGGCGTGGAGGACTTGAAACCATGCTTATGAATTACTATCGAAATATTGATAGAGACAAGGTTCAATTTGATTTTCTGACTCATCGTGATGAAAGATGGGATTATGATGATGAAATTGAATCACTTGGCGGCAAGATTTATCATCTTCCAAAATTAAATCCATTCAGCAAGAGTTATTTAAATGCTTTGGATAAGTTTTTTAAGGAGCATAAAGAGTATCAGATTGTGCATTGTCATCAGGACTGTTTGAGTGGGGTTGTGCTTAAAGTGGCGAAGAAGAATGGAGTTAAGTTTACTATAGCTCATAGTCATAATGCCAACCAAGATAAAAACTTGAAGTATCTTATAAAGGTATTTGAAAAAAGAAAAATTCCTAAATATGCAGATAAATTATTTGCATGTGGTGATGAAGCAGGCAAATGGATGTTTGAAACTGATAATTTTGAAGTGATAAATAATGCAATCGATACTGATTTATATACTTATAATAAGGAAAAAGCAGACAAGGTAAAAAAAGAATTTGATATTGAAAACAAGTTTGTGGTTGGACATGTTGGAAGATTTAATCCACAGAAAAACCATGAATTTTTGATAGATGTATTTAATGAAGTACAAAAGATAAAAGAAGATAGTGTATTGATGCTTGTGGGTGATAGTGATTTAAGAACTGAGATTGAGCAGAAGGTACGAGATTTAGGACTTAGTGATAAGGTTATATTTACTGGTGTTAGATCTGATGTAAATGATTTGATGCAGGGTATGGATGTGTTTTTATTTCCTTCACTTTATGAAGGATTACCAGTAACTATGGTAGAAGCACAAGCATCTGGGCTTAAGTGTATAATATCAGACAAAGTACCACTTGAATGTAAAATGACAGAAAATGTAGTAGTAGTTAAATTAGAAGAAAGCCCACAAAAATGGGCAAAAGAAGTATTTAAATATGAAAAATACGAAAGAAAAAATACAAAAGAAGAAATAGTAAAAGCTAATTTCGATATAAAAGCTAATGCAAAATATTTGCAGGAGTTTTACTTAAATAAATGTTAATTGGAGGATTGAAGATGGCAACACTTACAGTATTTACTCCAACATATAATAGAGCCTATGTTTTAAAACAATGTTATGACAGTTTATGCAGACAGACTTGTAAAGACTTTGTGTGGCTGATTGTTGACGATGGTTCTAGCGATAATACAAAAGAAATTGTAGAAAAATGGATGACAAAAGACAATGGGTTTGAAATTCGCTATGTATATAAAAAAAATGGAGGAATGCACACAGGTCACAATAAGGCATATGAGTTAATAGATACAGAATTAAACGTATGTATAGATTCAGATGACTTTATGCCAGATGATGCTGTGGAATTAATCGTAAATTTTTGGGAAGAAAACAAAGACAGCAGCTATTCGGGGATAATAGCGCTAGATGTATATAAAAATGGACAAGTAATAGGTAAAGAATTGCCAAATAAAAAAAGTACAACACTTAGTGGTTATTACCAAAACGGTGGCCAAGGTGACAAGAAACTTATTTATAGAACAGAAATTATAAATAAATATCCACCATATCCAGAGTTTGAGGGAGAGAAATTTGTTCCTTTGGACTATAAATATTTGTTAGCAGATCAGGATTATGAGTTGTTAATAATGAATAAACCTGTTTGTGTTGTTGAGTATATGGAAGACGGTTCTAGCAAAAATATGCTTAGACAGTATTATAAAAATCCAAGGGGATTTGCTTTTATGAGAAAGGTCTCAATGAAGTATGATACTGGTTTTTTAAAGAATTTTAAAACTTGCATTCATTATGTTTCGAGTAGTTTTATAAGTAAGAATAGAAAATTCATTAAAGAAAGTCCACGAAAAGGAATGACAGTTTTGGCTACGCCTTTTGGATTTGCACTTTATTTATTGGTTTTATATAACAATAGGGAAGGAAAGTAGAGTATGACAGTATATTGGTTTATGATGGCTTGGGTTATATTGTTTGGAATATTGGCTCAGGTTACTTCTAAGAGAGTTTGTGTTGGGGAATATTTAGGTGAAGAGGTTTATGAAGCAAGGGTACATTTGTTTATGGCGGTTGTTACTTTTGCTGTGATTGTGTTTTTTGCTGGGGCTAGGAGTTATGTAGCTGATACAACTGCTTATATACAAATGTTTAATGATTATCCATTATTTCAAAATGCCCATGATGTTATATTTGATAGTAGTGCTAGGGAACCTGGATTTAGATTATTTTCTATATTAATAAAGACATATATATCCGATAATTATACTGTTTGGCTTTCTATTATAGCAATAATTAGTGGAATTTGTGTTATGTTTCCACTTTATAAATATTCATGTAATTTTGGGGTTAGTGCATTTTTATTTATAGCATCGTGTCAATTTATGTGGATGTTTAATGGTATGAGACAGTTTCTTGTTGCAGCTATTATATTTAGTTGTACAGGTCTTATTTTAAAAAATAAGACATTATTATATATACTTATAGTTTGTGTATTATCTACTATCCATCAATCTGCATTGTTATTGATACCTATGTATTTTATTGCTCAAGGCGAACCATGGAATAAAAGAACATTGTTATTTATAGGATGTATTGTTTTAGCAATGCTATTTACAAGTAAATTTACTAATTTATTAACTGATGTTGTTGAACAAACTGATTATGCTAGTTCTGTTAATGAATTTAAAGCAACTGATGATGGAACAAGTCCAATTAGAATATTGGTAGAATCAATACCTATAATATTAGCATTTTTATATAGAAATAAAATAAAAGAGAAATTAACACCTATTATTAAATTGAGTATAAATATGTCACTTATTGATAGTGGTCTTTATATAATTTCTAAGGTTGCAAGTAGTGGTATTCTTCTTGGAAGACTTCCAATATATTTTTCAATGTATAATTTAATCCTTTTACCGTGGCTTTTAAAAAATATATTTGAAAAAAGAGAAAAAGACTTAATTTATTATATTATGATTCTTTGTTATTTTGCTTTTTTTTATTATCAAATGGTTGTAGCATGGGGTGGAATGGGTTATTCAAGCACGATTTTAAATATTAAGTATTATTAGTTATGGAGATTAAAATGAAAAAAAATATATTAATACTAATGCCATCAATGTTTATAGGAGGGGCAGAGAGAAGTTTAATCGGTTTAATGGAGTCTATTGATTATACAAAATATAATATTGATTTATTTTTATATAGGCAAGAAGGCGAGTTTTTGAAATTTATTCCTAATAAGGTTAATTTATTACCACAAATTAGCTCATATACAAATTTTGATAGACCTATAAAAGATGTATTGTTTAGTAAAAACTTTAGATTCGGTTTAAAAAGATTAAAAGCAAAAATAGATATAAAAAAAAGAGGTCAAGAAAATGTGTGGAGTTCATTACAGTATATATATCATAATATAATGCCTTTACTACCTAATTTAGATAAAGAATACGATTTAGCAATAAATTTTTTAAACCCAGCTGAAATTCTAGTAGAAAAGGTAAATGCAAAGAAAAAAATAGCTTGGATTCATACTGATTATACAAAGATAGTTCCAGACAAAGAATTAGATTTAAAGGTCTATTCAAATGTGGATTATATTGCAAATGTATCTAAAACATGTGAAGAACAATTTTTAAGTATCTATAATCAATTAGAAGATAAATGTATAGTGGTAGAAAATATTTTATCAGAGAACTTTATTAAAGAGCAATCACAAGAAAAGATAATGGACAAACAATTTAATGATGGAGATGAAGAAACTATAAAAATATTATCAATAGGTAGATATGATGGTGCTAAAAATTTTGATAATGTACCTGAAATTTGTAGCAATATATTGAAAAATGGATATAAAGTGAAATGGTATATCATAGGATTTGGTACAGATGAAAATCTTATAAAAGAAAAAATAAAAGAGTTTAATATGCAAGATAATATAATATTACTAGGGAAAAAAGAAAATCCATATCCTTATATAAAGGGATGTGATATATATGTTCAACCTTCAAGATATGAAGGAAAATCTGTTGCAGTTAGAGAAGCCCAAATTTTAAATAAGCCTGTTGTTATAACTAATTTTGAAACATCGAAAAGTCAATTAATAGATGGATTTGATGGAATAATAGTACCTATGGATAATGAAGGTTGTGCAGAGGGGATATATAATTTAATTAAAGATAAAGAATTACAACAAAGACTTATTGAAAATACAAAAATAACAGATTATACAAATAAGCAAGAATTAGAAAAAATTTATGCATTATTGGAGGGGTAAGATGGCAGAGCAAAGGATACCAAAGATAATACATTTTTGTTGGTTTGGTGGAAAGGAAAAGCCATATAAAGTTCAAGAATGTATAGAGAGTTGGCATAAGTATTTAAGTGATTATGAATTTATGGAGTGGAATGAAAGTAATTTTGATATAAACTCTAATGAATATGTTAAACAGGCTTATGAAGAAAAGAAGTTTGCATATGTGAGTGATTATGCTAGAATTAAGGCTTTGTATCAATATGGTGGGATATATATGGATACAGATGTTGTGGTTTATAAATCTTTTGATGATTTATTGGCTAATCAGTGTATATTTGGGTTTGAGGAAGAAAATTATATTGCTACAAGTTTTATGGCTTGTATTCCTAAACATCAGCTTATAAAAGAATTTATTGATAAGTATGAGAATGTTAGTTTTTATAATTCTGATAATAGTTTAGACTTGACTACAAATGTTCAAAGATTGACACAAATTTTGGAGGATAAAGGCCTTGTTAGGAATAATAAATTTCAAAAACTAGAAGATATAAGTATTTATCCACAGGAGTATTTTTCGCCGTATGATTATGGAAATTGTATTAGAAATAATACTGAAAATACTTATTGTGAGCATTTATTTTTAGTTAGTTGGTTACCTTGGACGACTAAGGTGAAAAAGACTATTAAAAAAGTTTTAATCCCTATAATAGGCGTTGATAATATGAATAAAATTAGGAATGTAAAGAAATAAACTTAGTTTATAAGATAGAAGGGAGTATATATGCCGAAAGTAAGTATAGTTGTTCCTATATACAATGTAGAAAAATATTTGGAACAATGTGTAGAGAGTATAATAAATCAAACATTAAAAAATATAGAAATCATACTAGTAGATGATGGCTCTCCGGATAATTGTCCTCAAATTTGTGATGATTATGCTAAAAAAGATAGCAGAATAAAAGTAGTACATAAAAAAAATGGTGGACTTAGTTCGGCGAGAAATGCAGGAATAGAGGTTGCTACTGGTGATTATATTGGATTTGTGGATTCAGATGATTATATAGAGCTAGATATGTATGAAAAAATGTACAATATAGCAATAGAAAATAATGTTGATTTTGTTATGAGTGATTACTACAGAGTTAGTAGTGAAGGTAAGGTTAAGGCTACGCTAGATATGGATGAAGGAATATATGATAAAAATAAAATTAAAAAAGATATATTTCCAACTTTAATAATGGGTGATGATATAAACTATGGTAGATTATTGGCTGTATGGCATTGTTTATACAAAAAAGAGTTATTAGATAAAAACAATTTAATATTTGATGAGGAAGTTAAATATTCAGAAGATAATTTATTTAGTTCAATAATAGGATATAAAGCTAATAGTTTTTATTATATGAAGGGGAGTTACTTATATAACTATAGATATAATCCAAATTCTATTTCTAAAACTTATAAACCTGATGCATGGTCAGTTTATTTAAAGATGAATAATAAGTTGAAAGACTTATTTTTTAGTGTTAAAGATTATGATTTCAGAAATCAACTGTATGCTCATATAATTTATTATGCGTTTAACTGTATAAATCATGTTGGAAATTCAAATAATAGTTTTTCTTATAAATATAAAGAAATTAAAAGAATATTAAACACTAAAGAATTAAAGAATGGTTTTAAAAACTTTAAGCCTGGAAATATAAGTACAAAATTAAAGATTTCAATATGGATGCTGAAACATAAATTCATAATTAATTATATGATTATAAAGGGTTATATAAAATAGTTAAAATTTGTGGGGATTGATATGATAAAGATAAGTGTTGTTATACCTGTTTATAATAAGGAAATGTATTTAGATAAAACTTTGAAATGTATATTAAATCAAAGTTATAAAAACTTTGAAGTTATTATAGTGAATGATGGTTCTACTGATAATACTAAAAAAATATGTGATGAATATGCTAAAAAAGATTCGAGAATATCTGTTTATCATATTGAAAATGGTGGAGTATCTAATGCTAGAAATACAGGACTTAAATATGCAACAGGTGAATATATTCAATTTATAGATGCAGATGATTGTATAAATAAAGATGTATTTAAGACATATATAGAAATACTTGAAAAAGAGAAATACGATATTATATTTACTTCTTATAACAAGGTAGATCATGAAGATAAGATCTTGAAAGTAGTAGATTTAGAATATAGAGGTTTAAAGTATAAAAAAGATATTTTAGAGAACTTCGTTAAAAAACAAGTTGATACAGGATATTATGGATGGATTTCTAATAAATTAATTAAAACCGATATAGTAATTAAAAATAAAATAAAATTCGATACAAATATATCATTAGCAGAGGATTTAGATTTTTATTTAGATGTTTATAGATATTCAGATAAATATTATTTCTCTGAGATAAGAAGTTTTAACTATCTTCAAGAAGCTCAAAATTCGTCTATGATATTATATGATAATTTGGATTATTATATACAGCTGTTAATAAATTTAAAAATAAAATATTTTATTGATGATGAAGGATATTATATAGATGACAACAAGTCAATAATTGACCAACGAATAGTTAACTATATTTACTATATAGTATTTTATACAAAACTAGATAAAAACAACATAAAAAATAAAGTATTAAAAATACATAAAGATAAAGAGATTCATGATAATTTAAATATGAAATTTAAGATATCATTTGAAAACTTAATTGTGTATTTAGTAATAAACAATAAATACAAATTAGTATACAGATTATTATATATTAGAGAAAAGATAAGACAATTAGTCAGAGGGAAAATACATGGAGGAAGATAAACTTATGAGAGATATAGTTTTATATTCACATAGTGGGAGTAAGAATCATGGATGTGAAGCTATTGTGAGGGGAACAGCAAAGATACTTGATGGTATGGGGAGAATATCATTATTATCTCATGAAAAGGATGAAGATTTACTATACAAAATAGATGAAATTATAGATGTTAAACAAGGAAAATTTCCTATAAATAAAAAATCATTAGATTTTTTAAAAGCATATATGGCATTAAAATTAAAAAAAGATACATCAAAAATGGATGTTTTGCAATTTAAAGATGGTTTAAATAGTATTAAAGAAGATAGTATAGCAATTTCCATAGGGGGAGATACATATTGTTATTCAGATGTGTATAACCAAGTAGAACTTCATAAAATGTATGGTAAAAAAGCATATAAAACAGTTTTATGGGGATGTTCTGTTGAACCAAAATTATTAGAAGATGAAAAAATAGCACAGGATATAAAGGATTATGATCTCATAATTACAAGGGAAAGTATATCTTATGAAGCTTTAAAAAAAGTAAACAAAAATACTTATTTATACCCAGATCCAGCATTTCAGTTGGACAAAGCTCATGTAAAATTACCAAAAGGATTTATAGAAAATAATACAGTGGGAATAAATTTAAGCCCATTAGTTATAAAAAAAGAAAATTATGATGGTATAACTTTAAAAAATTATGAAAATTTGATTGAGCATATAATAAAAAATACAGATATGAATATAGCCTTAATACCTCATGTTATTTGGGAACATAATGATGATAGAGAACCACTTAGATATTTACATGATAAGTTTAAAAATACAAATAGGGTTGTTATGATAGAAGATGATAATTGTATGGAATTAAAAGGATATATAAGCAAATGCAGATTCTTTATAGGTGCAAGAACACATGCAACAATAGCAGCGTATTCTACTTGTGTACCAACTTTAGTTGTTGGATATTCTGTTAAAGCTAGGGGAATAGCAAAAGATTTATTTGGGACATATGAAAACTATGTTTTACCTGTACAAGAATTGAAGAAAGAAAATGATTTATTGGATTCATTTAAGTGGATATATAATAATGAGTCTAATATTAAAGAAAGATTAGATAAATTTATACCTTCTTATAAAGAAAAAGGAATTAAAGTAAAAGATCAAGTAGAAAAACTTTTAAAATAAGGTGGGATTATTTATGGGACAGAAATTAGTAAGTATAATAACACCCTGTTATAACGGTGAAAAATTAGTATCTAGATATTTAGAATCAGTTTTAGGACAAACTTACAAAAATATAGAATTAATTATTATAAATGATGGTTCAAGTGATGATACAGAGAAAATAGTACTTAGTTATAAAGATAAATTTGATAAAGAAGGAATGAAGTTAGTATATATTTATCAAAAAAATAAAGGGCTAGGTGGAGCTATAAATACTGGATTGAAACACTTTACAGGAGATTATTTATGTTGGGCAGACTATGATGACTTTTTTAGATATGATTCTGTAGAAAAAAGAGTTAAATTTCTTGAAGATAATCCACAATACGGTTGCGTAACATCTAACGCTAATGTTTATAATGAGGATGATTTAGAGAATCCAATATATAAAATAACTGATAAATTTAAATATAATGAAGATGAATACCAATTTGAACACCATTTAAAATCTGAATCGATATTTTGTTGTGGATGTCATATGGTAAGAACAGAAGCATTTTTAGATGTCAATCCTGATAGAGATATCTTCGAAGGGAGAAGGGGACAAAATTGGCAGATGTTATTACCAGTATATTATAAATATAAAAGAGGATTTTTAGATGAACCACTTTACAATTACATAATTTATAAATCTAGTATGTCAACTGGAGATGATACAAAAGAAAAAAGTATCCAGAGAGTTAATGAACATCTAGAAATTGTAAAAAATACTTTGGATAGAATAGAGATGGATCAAAAAGATAGAGATAAATATTTAGAATTATTTTTTAAAAATTATGTAGTTGATAGATTTGATATTTGTATGAAGTATAAGGACTGTAAATCAGGATTTAGATATTATATGAAAATGCTAAAAAGAGGAGCATTAAGAAAATATGATACTAAATCACTTATAAAAGTATCGTTAAGCAAATTCATTTAAATATTAGGAGGAAGTAATGGAAAATGTAGAAGTTAGTATAATAGTTCCTGTATATAATAATGAAAAATATTTAAGACAATGTTTAGATTCTATTATAAATCAAACTTTTAAGGATATAGAGGTAATCCTTGTGGATGATGGTTCTACAGATAATAGTGCCAGTATATGTGATGAATATGCTAAAAATGATAATAGAATAATTGTAGTACATAGTCAAAATAAAGGTGTTTCTCATGCTAGAAATATAGGTATTAATCAGTCAAAAGGAAAATATATAATATTTTGTGATAGTGATGATCGGATTGAGGATGATTTTGTAGAAGTGCACTATCAAATAATAAATAGTCAAAATGTTGATATGGTATGTTCGGGAATATATAGAAATTTTTATAAAGATGGGAATTTGCAAAAGAGTGAAATAGCGGGTGTCCCACAAAATTTATATATTGATAAAGGGAATCTAGATAAATATTTAAAATATATATTAGAAACTATGGAAGGTCCTTTTTTATCATCATGTATGAAAATATATAAATCTGAGGTTATAAAGAAAAATAAACTATATTTTGATGAAAATATGATATTCCATGAAGACTATGATTTTAATGTAAGGTTTTTAACTTTAGCAGATAATATATATATTAGCAAAGAAATTAAATATTATTATACAGGTATTATTAATAATGGCGGCATAAAGAAAAGAAATAAAGCCAATGTTATTTATGAAATATCTAGATATCATTCTAAATTGAATTTATTATTGAAAAGTTTAAATAATAATGAAGAACTAAAAGATTATATAGAACTTAGATTTATAGAGTATTATAAATTAGTTTTTCAAAGATTACTTATAAGTCTAAATAATATTAGTAAATCAGAAAGAAATGCTATTCTTTTACAACTATCGCAGGATGAAGAGTTCTGTAAATTTTTAGAGTTTAATAAGAATAGAATTAGATTATATAGATATATAAAGCTATTAATTGATAAAAGAATTTATAGCCTTGCAATGTTTTTGATAAAGAAAAGAATTAGTATATAAAAATTTAATATAGAAAGGAATTAATTTATGTCAAGCGAAAATTGGACAACTATAATCAAACCAAAAACGGGTTGGTTTGATATAAATTTAAAAGAATTATTACAATATAAAGATTTAATAACTATGTTTGTAAAAAGGGATTTCAAAACTTTATACAAACAAACAATACTAGGACCATTATGGATAATAATAAATCCATTACTTACAACATTAATGTTCACTATAGTATTTGGTAATATAGCAAATATATCGACAGATGGTATGCCACAGATAGTATTTTATATGTTGGGTACAACTGTATGGACATATTTTTCTACATGTCTTACAAAAACATCGACAACATTCACAGGAAATGCGGCAATATTCGGTAAAGTATATTTTCCAAGACTAGTTACGCCTATATCAACAGTGATATCAGGATTAATTAACTTTGCTGTACAATTTGTAATGTTTTTAGGATTTGCTACTTATTATTATATAAGCGGTGCTCCAATACACCCTAATATATACATATTAATAACACCACTTTTATTAGTGCAATTAGCTTGTTTATCTTTAGGATTTGGGATTATAATTTCATCTTTAACTACTAAATATAGAGATTTAGCAGTGTTGGTAACATTCGGTGTTCAACTTTGGATGTATGCTACACCAGTAGTTTATCCTGCATCTCAAATAGGTGGAAAACTTAAAACTTTAATGATGCTAAATCCAGTATCACCTATTGTTGAATCTTTCAGATATGCATTTTTAGGAAGTGGTTCTATACCATGGAACTACTTAGGGATAAGTGTAGTTACTACATTAGTAGTTTTATTTATAGGTGTAGTTTTATTCAGTAGAGTTGAGAAAACATTTATGGATACTGTATAAGATAAAAGGATAAGAGTAAGGTTTTGTATATTGAGGGAGAGTAAAATGAGTGAAACAGTTATTAAAATAGAAAATTTAAAGAAAAAATATAGATTGGGCGCCATAGGTGGTGGTACTCTGACTGCTGATTTGCAAAGTTGGTGGGCTAGGGTTAGAGGAAAAGAGGATCCAAATACTAAAATTGGAACTGATATAAACACAAAAAATAAAACTTTTATGGCTCTTAAAGGAGTTAATTTAGAAATTAATAAAGGAGATACTATAGGTATTATTGGTGGTAATGGTGCTGGAAAATCAACATTATTAAAGATATTATCTAGGGTAACTGCGCCTACTGAAGGTAGTGTAAAAATAAATGGACGTATATCAAGTATGCTTGAAGTTGGGACAGGTTTTCATGGTGAGTTAACAGGACGTGAAAATATATATCTTAATGGGGCTATTCTTGGTATGACTAAAGCAGAGGTTGATGAAAAAATTGAAGCTATAATAGATTTCTCCGAGTGTAGAGAATTTATAGATACTCCAGTTAAAAGATATTCTTCTGGTATGTATGTAAAACTTGCATTCTCAGTTGCATCTCACCTTGATTCAGAAATACTTATAATGGATGAGGTATTGGCTGTTGGAGATATGAAATTCCAAAAAAAATGTATAAATAAGATGTTGGATGTTGCAAAATCAGGTAGAACGATACTTTATGTTAGCCATAATATGCAAACTATTGAACAGTTATGTAATAGAGTAGTTGTACTTGAAAAAGGTACCGTTAGATATGATGGTGAAGTTGACGAAGGTGTTAGTATATATTTAAATTCAAAAGCCAGTCAAAGTTCTGTAAATAATGATTTATCTGTTATTAAAAGGGAAGCATATCTTCCTAAGATACAAAGAGCTAAATTAAATAGTTTAACTATTCTTGATAAAGATATTCCAATTTTTTATGATGGAGAAAAATTTAAATGTAGATTAAATTGGAAAAATTATGAGGATATTAGCGATGTACAGTTAAGGTTTGAGATTAGAACTATTGATGATACACCAATTGCAGCAGCTGTCTGCAAATCAAAGTTATCTTGTAAAAAGAATATAGATACAGAATTTGATGTAGAGTTTGATATAAGAAGTTTGGTATCAGGAAAGTATCAACTATTAATAGTACTTTGTGAAATAGGTGAATTAGGCGGATATAGAGATATTGATGGTGTATATCCAGCATGTGCATTTGAAGTAATTCATGATAAATTTAATAGTTATAATTTTGAATGGAACAAGAAGCAATGGGGTTACATACAGTTACCGAACTTAGAATTAAATGAATTAGTTGAATTAGAATTACATAATTAAAAAGTATACTTAAGGAGGAGTATTAAATGCCTAAAATATCTATAATAGTTCCAATTTATAATGTAGAAAAATATTTAACTAACTGTATAGATTCAATCTTAAATCAAACATTTAAGGATTTTGAATTAATATTAGTTAATGATGGTTCTACAGATAATTCTTTTGAGATATGTAAGCATTATAAAGATATAGATGATAGAATATGCATAATTGATAAGAAAAATGGTGGGCTGTCTTCTGCTAGAAATGCTGGATTGGATATTGCTAAGGGGGAGTATATAGGATTTGTTGACAGTGATGATTATATTCATCCTCAAATGTATGAACTTTTATATAATCAAATCATAAAAAATAAAGCAGACATATCTATGTGTGAATTTAAAAAAGTATCTGAGTTTAATAAAAAGGAATTATCGGATAAAGTTATTTTAAATCAAGAAGTAGAAATTTTAAATAATAAAGAAGCAGTATTTAAACTGGGAGAAAATGGTTCGGTTACATATGTAATTGCATGTAATAAGTTATATAAGAAAAGTCTTTTTAATAATATAAAATTTAAAGAGGGAATTATACATGAAGATGAATACATCATACATAGGTTATTATATCAAGTAAAGACTCTAGTTTATATAAAGGAAAAATTATATTTTTATTTACAAAGAGAAGGCAGTATAATGGATAAAAAATCAAATATAAATAGTGCAGATTATTTACTAGCATGTTCTGATAGAGTTAGGTTTTTTTATGAAAAAGATTTAATCCAGTTAAAAGATAAGTGGGAAAAATTTTATTTATGGAAATTTTTCAATGACTACTCTGAATTACACAAGGAATATAATGGAAATAAAAAACTAAAAATATTAAGAAAAGATTTTGCACAGTTATTAAAAATTCTATTAAAAGAAAAAAAGTATTCATTAAAAGAAAAAGTTTCATGGATTGTATTTGCTATTAATCCTAATATATACTATAAAATAGTAAAATAAATACAATTACTTGTATTATAGCGGAGGAATTATGAGAATATTTAAATCATATGGCAAGTTTATAAAAACCAAATACAAAAACTTTGATATATTTAAACCCTGCAATTTAAATATTGATAGTGATGCAAATATAAATATTAACGGCTATTTTAATTTTAATCTTCCTTGTATACTAGATAAAAAGAATTATTTGGCTGGGGAACTAATAATATGTAAAGATGCAACCTTAGAAGTAAATGGATGCTTTTCTGTATATGCAGGAAGTTCAATAGCAATAAATGAAGGGGCAATTTTAATTTTAGGAAATGGATATATGAATTTAAATTCAAAAATTAGATGTAGGGATAAAATTGTTATAGGAGATGGAACTATTATATCTGAGAATGTACATATAAGGGATAGTGATACACATACAATTTTAAACTCTAATCATATTCCAACACAACCTGTGTATATAGGAAAAAATGTTTGGATTGGTGTAGGGGTTACTATATTAAAAGGAGTTACTATAGGTGACGGAGCTATAATTGGAGCAGGGTCAGTTGTAACAAAGGATATACCGGCAGGTTGTTTAGCAGCGGGAAATCCAGCAAAAGTCATACGAAAAAATGTAGAATGGAAATAATTAAAAAATAGGTGTATATAAAGAATAAACCTCCCTGACAATGAAATTTGGCAAGGAGGTTTTTAAATTGGTGAAAATATAGTATTATTCAAACTGTGGAAATAGCTTGTGTTAAATATTGACAAAAAATGGAATGAAGGATATGCTAATATTAGCACTTATTAATAAAAGTGATAATAAGGAGTAAGGGGTGAGATTAATATAGAAAGTATTTTAGATAAACTTAGTTCCTATAATATATTAAATAATTTATTGCCGGGTGGAGTTTTTTGTTATTTAACAGATTTTCTTTTTAAAATTAATCTACTTAGAGAGGATATTATTATGAATTTATGCATATTTTACTTTTTAGGGATGATTATTAGTAGAATTGGTTCAATAATAATAGAACCTTTATTTAAAAGAATTAAATTCATAGTATTTGCTGATTATGAAGACTATATAATAGCAAGTAAAGAAGATACTGAAATAAAAATTTTATCTGAAACTAATAATTTATATAGATCTATTTTAGGCTTATCTTTTGTATTATTAATTATTGACTTGTATTTAATAATTAGAACACAGTGTAATTATTTAAATACAGTTTATTCAATCATATTCATTATTTTTATATTCATTTTGTTTGCTTTTTCATATCAAAAACAGACTAGACGTATAAAACAAAGAGTAGATAAAATAAAAAATGAAAGAGGGGTTTTAGAAAATGAGCATAGTTAAATCATTATCTGTAGGAGAAGGGGATATGTTTTATATTAAACATAATAGTGATAATTTTACAGTTATAGATTGTTGTCTTGAAGAAGGTAAAGAAGATGATATTATTAATGAGATAAAAGCAGAATCTAAAAATATAGGAATTTGTAGGTTTATTTCAACTCATCCAGATGAAGATCATATTCAAGGTTTAGAATATATAAATAAGAAATGGCCTATTTTAAATTTTTATTGTGTTGAAAATAAAGCAACTAAAGAAGGACCTAGTAATTCTTTTAAGGAATATTGTAATCTTAGAGATTCAGATAAAGCATTTTACTTGTTTAAAGGATGTTCAAGAAAGTGGATGAATAAAAGTGACGAAGAAAGGGGTAGTTCTGGATTAAATGTACTTTGGCCTATAACTGATAATGAAGATTTTAAAGAGCAGTTAAAACTTGTAAAAGAAGGAAAAAGTCCTAATAATATTTCTCCAATAATTAGATATAAAGCAGGCGACTGTAAGTTTCTTTGGATGGGAGATATAGAAACTACTTTCCTTGAAAAAGTTAAAGATAATATAGACTTTGAGGAAGTAGATATTTTGTTTGCACCACATCATGGTAGAGAAAGTGGAAAAGTTCCTAATGATATTTTAGAAAAATTGAATCCTAAAATTATAATTGTAGGAGAAGCTCCATCTAAAGATTTAAACTACTATTCAAAATATAATACTATTACTCAAAATTCAGCAGGAGATATTATTTTTGATGTATATGAAAAAAGAATAGACATTTATGTGGGGAATAGTAATTATTCTGTTGATTTTTTAGAGGATAAAGGAAAAACAAAATTTGATAGTTATATAGGTAGTTTAGTATGATGACAATACGATAAGCTATAATGGATCAGTATACAGATTATTAGCTGCATATCAATTGTTAAGTATCGCATATA
>NZ_JADPET010000034.1 GCF_015667935.1 Clostridium sp. 1001270J_160509_D11
CGATCTAAATTAAAAAATGGTCCTCTAGCTAAATATTTATAAAAGAAGAATTATTGATAATTAAAATAATTTTTCTTTTATAAATATTTTTTCTAGAAGACCATTCTTCCCTTTTTATAATTACTCGCTTAAATATCATTTTATATATAATTTTATAATTTACTTATTTAGTACAATGATCTAACATAAATTGTTCTGCTTTTTCTATATGTTCAATAGCAGCCTTTTTCCCATCTGCTACATTACCTTCTTTTATAGCATTTAAAATAATTCTATGTTCATCTATCAAACTTAATGATGCATTTGAATCTGATACATAAGTTATTCTAAATCTTTGTACTTGTTCCCATAAAGAATTTATCATTTTTTCTAGTTTTTTGTTATTTGCAGCTTTAAATATACATTCATGGAATTCTATATCTTTTTTTAATAACATATCTATATCTTGTGTTATTACAGCTTGTTCAAATTCTTCTTCTATTTCTTCTAAATTCTTTATATCTTCTTCTGTTCTTCTTTCTGCGGCTAAAGATGCGCCTAATCCTTCTAGGCTGGCTCTAATTTCTAATACATCCATTAAATCTTTAACAGAGATATTAGCTACATATGCACCTTTTCTAGGTAACATAACAACTAGTCCTTCAAGTTCTAATTTTCTTATAGCTTCTCTAACTGGAGTTCTACTAACCCCTAATTGTTCTGCTAATTGAACTTCCATTAGTCTTTGTCCAGATTTTAATTTCCCTTCTAAAATAGCACTTCTCAAATTTTCAAAAACAACATCTCTTAATGGCTTATAATTATCTAAATTTAATTTAGTTAAACTATCCATTAACCTCAACCCCCTTTTCTTCACACGCTACGACAAATGTTTGTTCAAATTGATTTTCTAATATAGATTTGCACATATATGCATCTTCTTTATTTTCATATAAACCAAAAACTGTAGGACCACTTCCACTCATCATAGCTCCTAATGCCTTGTTTGTTATCATTATATCTTTAATTTGTTGAATTACTGGATGTATTTCTACAGTAACCCCCTCAAGAACATTAAACATATTTTCTGCTAATTGTCTAGTATCTTCGTTTTTTAAGCAATCAATTAGAAGCTGGTTATTTGGTCTTTTGTCGATGTGTTTTGAATCCAGAGATTCATAGACTTCTTTTGTTGATACAAATAGGTCTGGTTTACAGACCACAATACAGACATCTTTAGATAATCCTTTTATTGGAGTTAATTCTTCTCCAATCCCCGAAGCTAATACAGCTCCACCATTTATACAAAATGGAACATCTGCGCCTAGTTTTAATCCCAATTCCTCTAATGTTTGATCACTTAAATTTAAATTCCAAAGTTTGTTTAAACCTACAAGTATAGCTGCTGCATTTGAACTTCCACCTGCCATTCCTGCTGCTACAGGTATATTTTTTTGGATATAAATTTCTACCCCTTTAGTTAAGTTAAATGTTTTCTTGATTAAGTCAGCCGCTTTATATACAAGATTGTTGCAATCTAGTGGAATTTCTTCACTAGCACTCTTAATTGTAATTTGATTTTCTTCTTTTTCTTTAATTTCAATTAAATCGTATAAATCAATTGTTTGCATTATCATTTCGACTAAATGATATCCATCTTGTCTCTTCCCTAATACGTCTATAGATAAATTTACTTTTGCTCTACTTTTTAATTTTATTGAATTCATTTTAGCCTCCTTGATAATTGTTTTTGTATATCGTATAATGCATTACTAACTATAATTATACTACAAAAATAAAATAATAGGGGATACTATCCCCTATTATTTATCTTTTTGACAAATATTATTAAGTTTTTTATTCAGTTTGTGCGACTTTTTTTTCGAGAATCAAACATTTACCTGGTTGCAAATCATCCTCTAAATTAATTTCGTTCGTCTGCGCAATTTCTTCTTCTGTTGTATTGTATTTTTTAGCTATATCCCATAAATTATCATCTTCTTTGCAAATATATACAATTATACTTGGTGCAGTAGATAAATCATATTCACCTTTATCTTCTCCCTTGATGATAAAACTTTCAGCCTTTTTGTCGATAGCTTCTACAAATCTATTTATTCTTATATTTAAATCAATTTGATTTCTATTTAGATCTACTTCTATTCTTTCTATACAAATTGTATTAAATACTGAGCATGTATCTGATAATTTGTTTATTTCTAACTCATGTTCAAAAGGTATTTCTTCGTTTATTTTGTAAATCATTTTTAATCCTTCAATCGGAATGAAAAGTATGTCGATTTTTATTATACCTTGAATTACACAATTAGAACCTTCAATATAACTATTTTCTATTGATGCATTACAGCATACATTTACAATGTCCTTTATTTGAATATCCTCATTGTCATAATTTATACTTTCTCTAACTAAAAATGTATCATTTGATGTGAATAAAGTTTTATTTAGATGAATAAGTCTGTGTTCAAATTTAATTATTTTTTGAGGTGAATATGCATCTTGTAAAACCTCTCTAGTAACTTCTTCGCTTACTTTTACCTTTGAAAATACTGTGCATTCAACTTCTAAAAGTCCTGTATTATTATCTTCATTTCTCTTGAATTCATAATTAAAATCACCTATATTCATTAGTATTTCTTCATCCATACCATCAAATGCGCCAGGTACTTCTATAAACTGAGTAAAATCAATACCTACTCTTTCTAACTCAACAATATCTGAGTCATAAGTGCAAGCTAAAGGATTTATTTCTAAAATTCCTCCTATTATAACTTTATTATCTGTTATTCTACTTTCTTTTACTCTTACAACTGGATTTATATTTATAATATCTTCTATTTCTTCTATATTTACTGTTATTGTATCTCTAACTACGTTTTCTGATTTTTCAATTCCAACTATATCTTGGAATGATATTTCTTTTCTGTGTTTTTGTATTCCTTCTACTTGTGAAACATCTTTTACTATATCTAATCTTTGTTTTTCAAAAAGACTTCCTCTTACATTAATTAATGCGCCTACTTTGATCTTTCTTTCATTCATTATAGTACAATCAACGTGTTCTACTTCTGGGAACAACATATATTCCATGTCAGAAGTTATATTATCTCTTTCTATTACTTCATTAATTTCAATTTTTCCACTTATATTTGATACTGTACTCTTATCGTCTGCAATATAAATAACATTGTAGTTAAAACTACCTCTACAAGTTATTTTACCTTCTAATATTTCAACTTTTCTAAGGACTATGTATCCCATAGTATCCACAATATCGTACACATCTAACTTCTTGTCTGGAACAACATTTTCTGACTCTATAAATGTTTGGAATTTCCCAAAATCCATCCTATTGTCTATTTTAATAATATCTTTTATCAACTCCACGACTATCCCTCCCATATAATCTAACTATTAAATTATATTTAAGGAGACAAAAAAAAATTACACCTATTTGATAGGTATAATTTAACTTGCGCTTAATTTATTCTCTTTATTTTTACAAATCTGTAATTTCACATTTGCTGTCAATAAATCTGAGTAACTATAAGATACTCTTTGATTTCCATCTGATGTTCCGTCTAATTTTACTACAAAAACACTTGGATATACATTTTCTAGTACTCCAACCTTTGTAACAATCTGCTTTCTCCCTTTGTTTGCTTTTAATACTATCGTCTTACCTAAATGTTGTTTTAGTGTAGTTCTGATTTTATCCAAAGTTTGAACAGTAGCCACGAGATCACCTTCTCCATTTTATTATATGTTTACATAATATCATAATTTTGAATTTTTGTCAAATGCATAAACTAATAATTTTATATATTTCTTATGCTCTTGTCAATAGTATTTTATAAGAATACAGTATTATTTTTAAAATTTATGCATAAATAGCCGTTACTACAGTTCAAACTTATTAGATTAAATCCTCTTACAACAAAGGTTTTGGCATTGCCCATCTAAATTTACCTCTAGTTTCAAACCCTCCAATTCCTTTTACCCCAGTTATTGTTTGGTCTAATATTTCTTCTATTGGAACTACTACATCAATTCTCGAACATGCTATTTTTTCTACGATAAAAACAGGATCCAATGCATGTATCATTATTCTTCCCGGTGAACTTGCATAATTTGCTCCACCTTTCATCAATGCTTCATAATTTGATTGGCAAGCTCCAGCAAATATAACTAATGTATCTAAATCTGGCTGCCATTTTCTAGCTTCTTTTACCGCTTTTAAAAAATTATTTGAATTTCTATAGTTATTTATATTTTTTAAATCTCCATTTTTAACATGTAGTGCATCATGTCCAGTTATAACTAAGATATCTGGTTTATGTTTTTCTAATAGATTTTTGACTTCTTTATATTGATTTGCTTCTGGTATAGCAACTCCAACTGCTGGAATCCCCAATTGGGAATATACGTCTAAACATATCTTTAAATACTCTTTATCTCCATCTATTTGAAGAACCTTCCCTGGTACTCCATAAACATTTGCAGTTGGCTGTTGAGCAGATTTAGGTAGTCCACGCGTACCTCTTCTTTCTCTTTCTTTAGCCTTTTTCAATGTTCTATATAAAATATTTTCTACATTCTTATCCATTAATATATTTCTTATATCTGGAGGTTTCAATAATTCTAGGTCACTTAGTTCTGCGTCCGCTATTATTCTAAATGCAACCCCCTTCAATATAGCTATTTTTTTACCATTTTGATCAATAATATCAGTAATTTTAAAAACTATATCTTTGTTGTAAGATTTTCTAGCAACAATATCTCCAACTTTCATAATAATCCCCCTATTACTTCAACTTAGTTTATATTATGTTTTTTAGCTATATTTGTTCCATAAGTTATATTTTTTAACATTGTTTAACTAAATGTGATATTTATTATATAATTTAGTTATAATTTAATTGATTTTTATAAGGGGGAATATTAATGAGAATAGGAATTTTAGCATGTTCAGTTTTTGAGCCAGAACTAGAAAAAGTTTTACAAGATATAAAAATTAAACAGCTTTTTAAAGATAATATAGAAGTAACTTATCTTCATTTTGGTCTGCATACAAATTTAGATAAATTAGAAAAAGATGTTACAGCATCTCTTGATAAATTAACACTAGAATACGACCAAGTAATCATACTTTACGGCTCTAAATGTCACTATAGATTCTTTGAGTTCTTAAAAAAATACAATAATATAATTACAATCAAGCCAGCAAACTGTTTAGAGGCAATTATAGGGGACAAGGTGGTTGAGTCTTATGTTGAAGGAAAAGATATATATTTGACTTCAGGCTGGGTAGAAAAATTTGATGAATTAAATGAATTTAGTAATTCAGTTGATAATTACGATAGATTAAATCAATTTGGTATGTATGAAAATGCAATAATAGGAGATACAGGCGTTATTAAAATAACTGATGAGATGATATTTGATTTATACGAAAAAATTCAAGTTCCTGTTGAGGTTGAACCTGTAGATATAAATATATTTGAAAATCTCATAATAGATGCTATTAAAAAAGCTATAAATGCTCCACAAAAAGCTAAATAAATTTATGAAAATTTAATATTGAAATTCATACTAGAATATTTGAAATAAATAAAAAGAATATTATTAATAAATTAGGTTTAATAATATTCTTTTTATTATATTAATCATCTATATGCTCCTTCCCCCAGTTACAAAGTGCCTTTAATACAGGCATAAGCGATTCACCTATTTCAGACAATCTATACTCTACTTTTGGTGGAACTTGAGGATATTCAGTCCTTATTATTAAATCATCTGCTTCTAATTCTTTTAACTGTTTACTAAGCATTTTGTGAGTAACTTCTCCTAATGCTCTTTTTAGTTCTCCATAACGTAAAACTTCATTTTTCCAAAGCCAAAACAGTATATGCATTTTCCATTTTCCATCTATTAGAGACATGGCGTACATAAATGGTTTTGAATTGACTTCTTTACATTTTTCTGGTGTATTATTATTTTCTATACTCATTTATACTCTCCTTTTTGATAGTATCTGTCAAAAAAGTACGTACTTACTTTTTGTTTTATTTTAGTCTATCATAAACTTATAATTAATAACAAGGAGATGAAAAAATGAAAAAACAAATAGAAGTATTTGATTATTCTAATGATATTTTAAAAGCTGTAAAAACTGGTGTTTTACTTACAACTAAAGCAGATGATAAAGTAAATACTATGACTATTTCTTGGGGAACTCTTGGTATAGAATGGGGTAAAACTATATTCACTGTTTTTGTGAGAGAAAATAGATTTACAAAATCTCAATTAGATAAAAATCCTGAATTTACAATAAATATTCCTGTTGGCGAATTTAATAAAAAAATCTTAGGATTAGCTGGGACAAAGTCTGGACACGATATGGATAAAATAAAAGAAATAGGATTAACATTAGAAGAATCAGAAAAAATTTCTGTTCCAGGAATTAAGGAATTACCATTAACTCTTGAATGTAAAGTTTTATATCAACAAGAACAAGATAGAAATGCAATTCCATATGATATAGTTGAATCTTGCTATCCTGCTGATGTTGATAGCTCATTCCATGGTGCAAATAAAGACTACCATACTGCGTACTACGGTGAAATCGTTAATGCTTATATAATACAAGACTAATTTATACAAAATTAATATAAAAAGTCCACACTTGTTTATCTGTTTTAAGTTAGAAAGAGTGGACTTTTTATATTTTATATTAAATTGAAAAATTATTTTTAAGTTAATATAGTTATTATTTTATATAATTTACTATACTGACTATTTCATCATACTTTCAATATATTTTACTATTTTTTCAGGTGTAATACCTAATTCATCTAATAATTGACTTGGATTATATCTATCATAGAATTCTTTTTCTAATCCATAATTTTTAACTTTTATATCAGAATCTCCATAGAAACTTGCAATAGATTCTCCAAATCCTCCACGTAGTATTCCATCTTCTAATGTTATAACTAAATCATGGTCTTGTTTTAAATCGTTTAGTAACTCTTTATCCACGCCTGATGCGAATCTTGGGTTTACTAATGTTGGTTTAAATCCTAGTTTTTCTTCTACCATTTTTGATACTTCTTCACCTATTTGATAGAAATCACCTAGTCCTAAAATAGCAACCTTAGAACCTTTTTCTTCTACTTTAAATTTATTTATAATGTTAGAATAATCTTTTTCTGCTACTCTACCATCATCTATAACTCCATTACCAGGCATTAAAATCATTACTGGATGTTCTTGTTGTTCTATAGACCAATCTAACATTGCGAAGTATTCTGCTTTATTTGTTGGTGCTAATAAAACTAAGTTTGGTATATTAGAGAACTCTGCAATTGTGAATATACCTAAATGTGTAACATCTGTTAATCCTGCTACTGATGTATAATTTAAAACTATTGTCGCTGGATTACCATTTATACATAAATCTTGTGAGATTTGGTCATAACTTCTTTGAATGAATGTTGCATTTGTCCCAAGTACTGGTTTTCCTCCATTTTTTGCAATTCCTGAAACTAAGGCAACAGCATGTTCTTCCGCTATACCTACATCTACAAATTGTTCTCCTGCTTCTTTTCTTCTTTCAATATTAAATCCAATTGTCATTGGCATTGCTGGAGTTACTGCAACAACAGTATTGTCTTTTTTCATTTTATCTAATAAGAATTTCGCTGTTAAATCTCCATAATCTTCAGCATCACCAAAATCTATTGTTATATTTCCTGTCTCAATATCAAATGGTAATGACCAGTGCCATGCTTCTCTATTTTCTTCTGCAAGTTTGTATCCTTTACCTTTTATAGTGTTTATATGAACTACTATAGGATGATCTATATCTTTAATTTTTTGGAATAACTCAATCATTTTTTCGATATTATTTCCATCAGCTTCATATATATAATCTAATCCCATAGCTTTAAATAAATTATTTGATGCTTGACCATTTGTCTCTCTTAATTCATCTAAATTTTTATATAAACCACCGTGGTTTTCTGCTATAGATTGTTGGTTGTCATTTACGATTATTATAAAGTTAGAGTTTAGTTCTGAACCTGCGAAGTTTAATCCTTCTAATGCTTCTCCACCACTTAATGAACCGTCACCTATTACAGCAACTACATTATAATCTTCTTTCTTTAAATCTCTAGCTTTTGCTAATCCTGATGCTAAACTTATTGATGTTGAAGTATGTCCAACATTAAAGAAGTCATGTTCACTTTCATCTGGATTTGTATATCCTGAAACAGTTCTATAAGAATTTTCATCTATAAATCCTTCTTTTCTTCCTGTTAAAATCTTATGCGCATAACTTTGGTGAGAAACATCAAATACAAATTTATCTTTTGGTGAATCAAAAACATAATGCATTGCAATTATCGCTTCTACCATACCAAAGTTTGGACCAAAATGTCCTCCATTTTTACTTAGCTTTTGTAATAATACTTCTCTTATTTCTTCTGATAATTTTTCTAAATCATTAATTTCTATATTTCTTAAATCCTCTGGCTGATTTATCTTATTTAAAATGTCTAACATTGTTCCTCCTATTTTTACCTAATACCATTTTTTTAGTTAAAAATATACTTATGCTTACAATATTTATTGTCAGCATTTTAAATTCAAATTTTACATCACAATTATTAATTTTATTGTTAATATTATGATATAAATTTCAAACATATATTTAACTTTCTTATACAATATCACTTAGAGTTGACTCTAAGTCAATAACATTATTTAATTATACAAATTTTTACAAATAAAAAAGCATTTGAAATAACACTTTTACTGTGTTTTTCAAATGCTTTATTTTATTTAAAAAATATTATTTTCCACAACATTTTTTGTATTTTTTACCGCTTCCGCATGGGCATGGATCATTTCTTCCAACTTTATCTTCTTTAACTACTATTCTAGATCTGTTGTAATCTTTAGTTATAGCTTTTCTAGTTTCAGGAGATAATATTCCATTCCATCCTTCTAATTCATATAACCAGTGAGCTTCAGCACCTAACATATTGTAGTATAATTTTTCCCAGTCTATTTTTATAGAAACGTTAGTATCAGCTTCTATAGCTTCTAAGTCTAACTCTTCTTTAACACTTTCGCTTATTCCATCTAAGAATCCCATGAATAATTCATTAGATACTCCGTATTTAGCAGCTAATTCAGCAACTGTTCCTTCAACAACATCAGTTTTGTTGTTTAATATTTCATTGTATATTCCTGCTTCTGATTTTAAGTAATTTTCCCAGAATTTTATTTCTTCATCATTGTTTGCGTGGTTATCACAAAGGTTTCTCCACTCTGCATATAAACTCATTATAAGTTCCTCCTAATTAATATTTATTCTAAGTTTTTTCTTATTATTAACAATTCTATATTATATCATAATTAAACAATTCTTTTAATACCTTTATGGCATACTCTTGGTCTATAAAATAAGGACTCGAAGCTATTGTAATCACTTTTGCACCCTTTATTAGCTCTTTGATTTTGTTTAATCTAAAATCATATGGAATATAATCCATATCTTTAGAGAATATATCTAAGTCTATGTCTAAAACATATTCGCCTTCTACATTCAAATCAAATCCATAAGAACTGTCTATTATATCTACACCACAGAATACACCTTTTTTAAGTGCAGGCTGTATGAAGTTACCTACATTTAAAACTTTATTGGTATATCTAAAAACATCGTCTAAATTTTCTAAGTCTACTGTATAATCATCGGGCTCTCTCATGTCTTTATGTTGATCTACATGAATTAATTTACAACCTTTATTAAATAATCTCTGTTGTAAACTTTTCATCCAGAAATAAAAGGCATGGTTATGGTTATCAAATATATAGACGACTTTTCCATCTACTTCGTATTGAACTAAATTTTTAAGTCCTATTGCTTTTATTTCTGTATCTTCGTCAATTTCGTTAAAAACTATATTTTCACCTAAAGATACATCATCTAAAGTTCCCTTTATTAATTTAGGTACAAATATTTTCTTGTTTGTTCTTTCATCATAAGAAAATATATTATTTCCTAATGGTTCTTCAATATAAAAACCTACATATCTCTCCATGTTTTCTCCTTAAAAATACTAAAACATATTCCATGGATATTTATTCGGTGGTTCACAAATAAATTCCATTTTTTCTTTTTTAGTTGGATGTTCTATTTCTATTTTGTATGACCACAGTGCAATTTGTTGCCCTTTTTTATTTACGTTCTTTCCGTATCTTTGGTCCCCATAAAGTGGGTGATTTCTACTTGAAAATTGAACTCTAATTTGGTGTGGTCTACCTGTTTGTAAATCAATTTCTACAAGACTAAATCCATTATTTGATGCTAATGTTTTATAGCTTAATTTAGCATCTTTAGCATCTTTGTGATTTTTATTTACTACACTTACCATATTTGTCTTTTTATCTTTATATAGATAATCGCTTAAGTTGTCTTCTCTCTTTTTCATATCGCCATGTATAACAGCTTTATAAGTCTTCTTAAACGTTTTGTTTCTAACTTGCTCAGATAATCTAGATGCAGCTTTTGAAGTTTTGGCAAATACCATAATCCCTCCAACTGGTCTATCTAATCTATGGACAAGTCCAACAAAGACATTTCCTGGTTTGTTGTATTTTTCTTTTAAATATTTTTTTAGTAAATTTACCATATCATCGTCATTGGTATTGTCACCTTGAGATAATATATTTACAGGCTTTTCAACTACTAATAAATGATTGTCTTCAAATATTACGTTAAGCATTATTTAGACTCCCATCTACCAAATATACCACATGGAAGAATTTTTCCGTCTCTTGAAGCTGGTATTCCTAATTCTCCTCCGTATATTTTTCCGCCTTTTACTTTTTTACCTATAGTAGTTTGAAGTACATTTTCTAATACTATTGGTGAGAATCCTGTTGTATATGAGTTTATTAAGAAGAATAATGGCTTATCTGATAATACTTTCATACATAAGTTAACAAAGTCGAAAAGTTTTTCTTCTATTTGCCATACTTCACCTTTTGGTCCTCTTCCATAAGAAGGTGGGTCCATTATTATTGCATCGTATTTATTTCCTCTTCTTATTTCTCTTTCAACGAATTTTACAACGTCGTCTACTATAAACCTTACTTTTCTATCTTCTAATCCTGATAATTTTATATTATCTTTTGCTTGAGTAGTCATACCTTTAGAAGCATCTACGTGACATACTTCTGCTCCAGCTGCAGCACAAGCAACAGTTGCTCCACCAGTATAAGCAAATAAGTTTAATACTTTTATCGGTCTTTTTGCATTTCTTATTTTATCCATTGACCACTCCCAGTTTGCCGCTTGTTCTGGGAATAATCCAGTATGTTTAAATCCAGTTGGTTTTATGTGGAATTTTAAGTCTTTATAGCTTATAGTCCATTGTTCTGGGTATTTCTTTTTGTGTTCCCATTGACCTCCACCTTTGTTACTTCTGTGGTAGTGTCCATGAGGATTTTTCCATAGATACCATTCTGCCTCCATTGGCCAAACTACTTGAGGGTCCGGTCTTCTAAGTACATAGTTCCCCCATCTTTCTAGTTTTTCTCCATTTCCCATGTCTATAAGTTCATAATCTTTCCATTGATCCGCTAATAATAACACGTTATTACCTCCTATAATTTCTTACTAATCTTATGTATTATATCATATTAACTAGCTTTATTTTAGGTATTTTCACCAGTTTATATACTTTATTTACTATTTCTATCAGCTTTTATATAAATTAATAATACAGCTAAATTAAAATGTTCTTTTTTTATAAAAATAATCATAAATATTAGTAATTTATTTAATTAGGAGGTGAATTGTTGCAGTCAATCTAAAATAGATTTTTTGCAACGGATTATAATGAATCAAATAAATCCAAATTTCACAAGCTGTATTTATAATCTACTATATATTCAATATAATGAGATTTTTGGTAGAGAAGAATATTTCTATTATGATTTGGCGTATCCTGTCTTTTACAACGTAAAAAACGGATATTTTCAAGTAGACAAACAAATTTTAGATAATTTAAATAAAACCGTTTATTCTAATATAAATACTTTTAGAGATGGTCTTTATGAAGAAATGGCCCAATATAATAAAACAGCCGCAGAAAATGCCCTTCCTAAAAGAGTTTATCAAGTAAGTACTTCTTTTGATATTACATTTAGTAAAAATCACATTTTAAGTTTTGTATTAAATTTAGATTCTATTAGTGATAATTATGGCCCTCTATACGAAGACGTATACCATTTTAATATAGATTTACTTAATGGAAATTCACTTACTTTAAAAGATTTGTTTAATGAAGGTGTTGATTATCTACCATTATTATCACAATATGTAAATGATGAAATAGCGAAAACTCCAGAGCTATTTTATGAAAATACTGTTGTAGACATTCCTGACTCTCAAGCTTTTTACATAACTGATAAAGGTATTGTTTTGTATTTTGAAGTTGATGAAATAGCACAAGAATCAGCTGGTGTTCCAAAATTCTTAATTTCATTCGAACAATTTGGCGAGTATATAAATCCTAGATTTTATTGTAATCCTGAAAATCTTCTTAGAAGAAAAAGAAGAAGATAAATGTAAAAATAAATATAAGCAAAATAAAAAAAGAATGCGCCGCCACATTCTTTTTTTAGGGAGTTATTACTAAAAAAATCATCAAAAAAATTATTCTAATTTCTAGTTATTTGGGTATAAATAAGTTTTATTACCTATCTGTTGATATTATAATAACTCCAAAACCTTAAATTAACCTTAGCTTTATTATCTTTACAAAAAAAGTTACTGTAAACTAATTTAATACTAGTTACAGTAACCTTTTTATTTAACAGTATATAATTAATCAGCTAAGTTATATACTTTTAATTGTTCTTTTTTAATGTGTTTTTGATTTACTTTTACTAATGCTTTTAATGTATCTAATGAAGTCATAACATCTATAGAGTATTCAGTTGCTAATCTTCTTATTCTGAATCCGTCTCTAGTTGCATCGTTACCTTTTGTTGGAGTATTTATAACCATATCAACTTGGTTGTTAGTTATAACATCAAGTATATTTGGTCTAACTTCTCCTATTTTGTTAACTATTATAGCGTCTATTCCATTAGATTTTAGAAGTGATGCTGTTCCTTCTGTCGCCATGAAAGTATATCCTACACGTTTCATGTCTTTTGCTATTTCTAAGAACTCTTCTTTATCTTGGTCATTTACTGTTGCAAGTACCACGCCTCTATCATTTGACATTTTCTTACCTGCTGCTGTAAATCCTTTGTATAATGCTTCTTCTAATGTCTCACCAACACCTAAAACTTCTCCAGTTGATTTCATTTCTGGTCCAAGACTTACATCAACTCTAGCAAGTTTTGACATTGAGAATACAGGTACTTTTACTGCTATTAAGTCTGGTGTTTTGTAGATTCCTGTTCCATATCCAAGATCTTTTAATTTTGCACCTAACATACATTTTGTAGCTAAATCTACTATTGGCACCCCACTAACTTTACTTATATATGGTACTGTTCTACTTGCTCTTGGGTTAACTTCTATGATGTATAATTCACCCTTAAATTCGATAAATTGTATATTAACCATACCTAAAACATTAAGTTCTAATGCTATTTTCTTAGTATAGTCTAAGATTTTTTCTTTTATATCATCAGATATATTTTGGCTTGGATACATTGTTATAGAGTCTCCAGAGTGAACTCCTGCTCTTTCTAAATGTTCCATTATTCCTGGTATTAATACATCTTCTTTATCGCATATAGCGTCTACTTCTATTTCTCTACCAACTAAATATTTATCTATAAGTACTGGGTTTTTACTATCCCTTTCAAATGCACTATCAAGGTAAGCTTTTAATTTAGCTTCGTTATAAGTTATTTCCATACCTTGACCACCAAGTACATAAGAAGGTCTAACTAAAACTGGATATCCTATTTCGCTAGCGTGTTTTACACCTTCTTCTGTAGACCATACAGCTATACCTTTTGGTCTATTTATATTTAATTTTTCTAGTAATTCATCAAATTTTTCTCTGTCTTCTGCTGCATCTATATCGTTGAAGTCAGTTCCTAATATAGGTATATTCTTTTCGTCTAGGAATTTAGCTAATTTTATAGCTGTTTGCCCACCGAATTGTAATATTACACCTTCTGGTTTTTCTTTTTCTATTATATTTAATACTTCTTCTTCTGTTAATGGTTCAAAGTATAATTTGTCAGAAGTATCGAAGTCTGTGCTTACTGTTTCTGGGTTGTTGTTTACTATTATAGTTTCTATTCCTAATTTTCTTAAGGCTTTTATACAGTGAACTGAACAGTAGTCAAATTCTATACCTTGCCCTATTCTTATTGGACCAGAACCTAAAACAACTATTTTTCTCTTATCACTTACTACAACTTCATCATACTCTTCATAAGTTGAGTAATAGTATGGAGATAATGCATCGAATTCTCCACCACATGTATCAACCATTTTATAAGCTGCATGTATGTTATATAAAGATCTTAATTCATAAACTTTTTCTGGGCTTATTTTCATTAAGTCTGCTATACCTTTATCTGAGAATCCTTTTTTCTTAAGAGTTTTTAGATAATCCTTGCTTATATCTTCTATTTTCATAGTTTTTAATTTTTCTTCTTGTTTAACTATCCAATCTATTCTATATAAGAACCATTTATCTACACCAGTGATTTTTTCTATCATGTCGATACTATATCCTCTTCTTATCATTTCTGCTAAGTCGAATAGTCTTTCGTCATCTGGCATAACTACTCTTTCTTTTAATTCTTCTATTGTTCTTTGTTCAGATGGTTTGTGTATTAATGAGTATTTTCCTATTTCTAAAGATCTTATACCTTTTAATAAAGCAGCTTCAAAGTTGCTTCCTATACTCATTATTTCTCCAGTAGCCATCATTTTTGTTCCAAGTCTTCTGTTCGCTTGTTTAAATTTATCAAATGGCCATTTTGGTATTTTTACAACAACATAATCAAGCGTTGGTTCAAAACAAGCCTTTGTTTTCTTAGTTACTGCATTTTCTATTTCGTCTAATGTATATCCTAAAGCTATTTTAGCTGCAACTTTTGCTATTGGATAACCAGTTGCTTTTGATGCTAATGCTGAAGATCTACTAACTCTTGGGTTTATTTCTATAATTGCATATTCTAATCTGTGAGGATGTAGTGCTATTTGTACGTTACATCCACCTTTTACTTCTATTGCATTTATTATTTCAATTGAAGCTGTTCTTAATAATTGGTACTCTTTATCGCTTAAAGTTTGAGATGGAGCTACAACTATACTATCTCCCGTATGCACACCGACTGGGTCCACATTTTCCATATTACAAACAGTTATACAGTCTCCGTTTCCGTCTCTCATTACTTCATATTCGATTTCTTTCCAACCTTTTATACTTTTCTCTATAAGAACTTGTGTAACTGGGCTAAGTTGTAAACCATGAGTAAGAATTTCAATTAATTCTTCTTTGTTTTCAGCTATACCACCACCAGTTCCGCCTAGTGTATAAGCAGGTCTTATTATAACTGGATATCCTATTTTTTCAGCATATATAATACCATCTTCTAAGTTTGTAACTATATCACTTTCGATTACTGGTTGATTGATACTTCTCATCATTTCTCTGAATTCATCTCTGTCTTCACCTTTTTTGATTGATTCTATTGAAGTACCAATTACTTTTACCCCGTATTTATCTAATATACCAGCATCTGATAATTCTACTGCTAAGTTTAGAGCTGTTTGACCACCCATACCTGCAAGTAAACTATCTGGTCTTTCTTTTTCTATTACTTTTTCTATTGCCTCTAATGTAAGTGGTTCTATATAAATTTTATGAGCTACTTCTTTGTCCGTCATTATTGTAGCTGGGTTTGAGTTTATTAATACAACTTCTACTCCTTCTTCCTTTAAAGCTTCACAAGCTTGTGTTCCTGAGTAGTCAAATTCCGCTGCTTGACCTATGATTATCGGTCCTGACCCTAATACTAATGTTTTTTTGATACTATCTATTTTAGGCATAATTTTTTCTCCTTCACAAAATACTTATAACGTTCTAATTATTTATTGTTTAATACCTCTAAGAATTTATCGAATACATACTCGCTGTCTTTTGGTCCCGGGCAAGCCTCTGGGTGATATTGCACACTATATATCGGTAATTCTTTATGTCTCATTCCTTCAACTGTATTGTCGTTTAAGTTGATTTGAGTTACTTCCATACATTCTGGCACTTCACACACATAGTAACCGTGGTTTTGTGCTGTTATAAATACTTTATTTTCTTCGAAATCTTTTACTGGATGGTTTCCACCTCTGTGTCCAAATTTAAGTTTTCCTGTTTTTCCGCCGAATGTCCTAGCTAAAATTTGGTGTCCTAAGCATATTCCAACTATAGGTTTTTTCCCTATCATCTTTTTAACATTTTCTACTATCTCATCTAAGTCATCTGGGTCCCCAGGTCCATTTGATAAGAATATTAAATCTGGATCATCATTTAATACTTCTTCTGCAGTTGTAGTAGCTGGATATACTGTTACATCACAACCTCTTTGTACAAAATTATCTATTATGTTTTGTTTTACACCGTAATCCATAACAGCAACTTTTGCACCACTACCTTGATAATATTCTTTTTCTTTTCTTGAAACATCATAAACTGCATAAGTATTATCAAATTTATCTAATTTAGGTTGAACACTTTCAAGTGTAGCATTTTCGTCGATTGTTATTATGCCTCTCATTGTTCCTTCATTTCTAAGGATTTTTGTTAATGCTCTTGTATCTATTCCTTCAAGCCCAATTATTTTATTTTGTTTTAAATAAACATCTAAGCTCATTTCATTTCTAAAGTTATTAGGTGTGTCACTTTTTTCTCTAACGATGAATCCTTTGACGCATACATTTTTTGATTGTACATCTTCTAAGTTGATTCCATAGTTCCCTATTAATGGGTAAGTCATAGTTACTATTTGTCCGTAATAAGAAGGGTCTGTTAATACTTCCCCATATCCAGTCATAGAAGTATTGAATACTACTTCTCCAACAGATTCTTCTAAATACCCAAATGCTTTACCGTTAAAAACAGTACCATCTTCTAATATTAATCTTGCCTTCATATAACTTACCTCCTATGCGTTCTCAATCTCTTTAACTATTTCTATAGCTGATTGTTTTGGATTTTCAGCTTGTGTTATTGGTCTTCCAACTACCATGTAATGCGCCCCATTTTGTATTGCTTGAGCTGGAGTAACAACTCTTTTTTGGTCTCCTACTGCTGCAGATTGTGGTCTTATTCCTGGGCATACAGTTACGAAATCTTTTCCACAAGCTTCTACTATTTTATCTACTTCCTTAGCCGAACATACAACTCCATCTATGCCTGATTTTTCAGCTAATTTTGCTCTTTTTATAGCTAATTCTTCAGTTGTCATATTGCAACCAATATCTTGTAAATCTTCATTACTTAATGAAGTTAAAACCGTAACTCCAACTATTATTGGTTTTTCTATATTTAATCTTTCTGCTTCTTCTTTTGCGATTTCTGCACATTGTCTCATTCCTTCAAAGTCTGAAACATGTATCGTCATCATCCAAACATTATCTTTTACCGCAGCCTTTACTGCACTTTTCATAGTATTTGGTATGTCGTGGAATTTTAAATCAAGGAATATTTTTTTACCTTTTTCTTTTAGATATTCCACTGTTCTCCCCTTTGTAGCAACATATTGTTCTAATCCTACTTTAAATATGTCTACACTATCTTCTAGTTGATCAATTAAATCTTTAGCTTTATCAAAGTCGTCTGTGTCAATAGCTACTATTAACTTTTCTTTCCCTTTTATCATTTCATACTCTCCTTCTTAATAAAGCCTTACTTTAAAAAAAGCCCTTACACCATAGAGGTATAAGGACTTTGTATACATAAATAACTAAACTAAATGAGTTAACTATGAAGTATCTTTATCAGCCTCTCTGGACTATTTTAAAAGACTTTATTATGTTTTTATTTTATATATAAAAAAACCTCTAGTCATTAACCAGAGGTATAAATAATCTTATTATATATGTTTAAAGGTACACTTAGCCCTTGTTTGTCTATATGTCCCCTTAATACGATACTATTCTAAATTACTTTATATTCTCTCTGGAATAATTTAAAGTTTTATTTAAGTTTTGCATAGCTTATATAGATTATTACACTTATTTATCCATATGTCAACCTTTGTTTAAATATGATTTTTATGGAATAATATTTTAGACTTGTCTAGCCTTTTCCACAACACTTAGAAAATATAGTTTTCTTCTTTTGTCTTTTACGTCGAGTTTTTTATATTCAATATCTATATCATCATGTTTGCATGCAATTTCAAAATGTCTTAATGCAACACCCATACTTATTCTACTGTATTTATCTAATTCCAATCTTTTTTTATGTTCGTCTTCAAATAAATCAAATCCATTTTCTCTTTGTTCTAATGTCCATGGTTGGCAGTTATTGATTGATGGCGCAACTCTTAGCGCATTTAAAGCATTAAACCATTTTTCATCATATGTTTTACATATATGCTTCATTCTATGTCTATCATGTATTGCTGATGACGACCTAAATAATGCTTCCCCTTCTTGTGGATATCCAAATGCTATTATTGCTTGCGGATATTCTATTTCAGATTCATCTTTATCTTTTATTTTATCTAAATTAACAAATTCTTCTACTTCATCTCTAGTTAGCATACATTTTAGCCATGTCGTTCCTAAACCTAAGCACGCCATTTCTAACGTGACATTTTGTAATGCATAGCCTATATTCTCTAGATAATTTTCCCCTTTATTACTAGTTATTAATATATAGTGGGGAGCTTTTATTTGAATCTTATTTCTCGTTGAAAAATTAATCAAATGTCCTCTATCTATTACATGAGCTTTTATATTTAAATTTGAATTTAGATAAGTTATATTACTGCATAATTTTTTTACTTCTTTCATTAAAGATTCTGTTATTGGTTTTGTTGAATAAAACTCTATAGATTTTCTATAGAAAATAGCATCATATAACTCCATCTATTACCTCCTGTTAAATGTATTATATTATTCAATTTATAACTAAGTCATATGTTAATATTATATGCTTTTTAATGCATAAATTAAAGTATTCAAAATATTAAATTATCTAAATATTTTTTCTTTCAAATATCATGTTTTCGTATATATTTTTTATTAAATATAATAATAAATAAATAACAAGAAAACCATTATTTTGTATAAATACAATGGTATAATTTAGGAGTGATTATTTATAGAATTAAATTTAATATTATATCTTTAAAAATACATAATATCGAAAGGAGTTTTTTTATGGATTTTAATTCAAAATTACAAAAATACGCTAAATTAGCAGTTAAAACTGGAGTAAATATACAACCTGGACAAACTCTACTTGTAAGAACACCTATTGAGTGTGCTGAATATGTAAGATACGTTGTTGAAGAAGCTTATAAAGCTGGAGCAAAAAATGTCCATATTGAGTGGTCCGACGAAAAATGCAACTTAATAAAATATTTAAATGCACCTGATGAGGCTTTTGAAGAATTCCCAAGATGGATTTCTGAGCAATATCTTGATATAGCAAAAGAAGGTGGTGCCTTCTTAACAATATATGCACAAGATCCTGATTTATTAAAAAATGTTGACCCAAAAAGAATTGCTGAATACCAAAAAGTATCAGGGCAAGCATTAAAAGAATGGCGTGGATATACTCTAACAAATAAATGTAGATGGAGTATTGTATCTATTCCTACAGCTGCTTGGGCAAAAAAAATATTCCCAGATATCTCTGAAAAAGAAGCAATGGACAAACTTTGGGAACTAATCTTCAAATGTTCAAGAGTTACAGAAGATCCAATCCAAGCTTGGAAAGAACACAATAACAACCTTAAAGAAAAAACAGATTTCTTAAACAGTAAAAAATTCAAAACTTTAAAATATAAATCAAAAATAACTGATTTAACAGTTGAAATGCCAGAAGGTCACATTTGGGAAAGTGGTAGCGAAAAAGATGTAAATGGAATAGAATTTAACCCAAATATGCCGACAGAAGAAATTTTCTGCCTACCTCATAAATTTGGAGTTAATGGAACACTTGCTAGTACTAAACCTCTTGTTTATGGTGGAAATATAATAAATGACTTTGTATTAAAATTTGAAAAAGGTAGAATAGTAGATTTTTCTGCTAAAGAAGGCGAAGAAACTTTAAGACACTTAATTGAAACTGACGAAGGTTCTCACTATCTAGGAGAAATTGCCTTAGTACCATATTCTTCTCCAATTTCTGATACTAACACAGTATTTTATAATACATTATATGATGAAAATGCATCTTGCCATTTTGCAATAGGTTCTGCATACTCATCTTGTATAGAAGGTGGAAATGATATTGATGAAGAAGATTTCGATAAATACGGAATAAATGATAGTCTTACTCATGTCGACTTTATGGTTGGTTCTGCTGACTTAGATATCGTCGGAATAACTCATGATGGAGAAGAAATTCAAATATTCAAAGATGGAAACTGGGCATTTTAGTAATACTTATTAATTAATAATATTTATTTTTAAAACAATTAAAATGCTCACTTAAAATATATAGAAATAGCTAGACATATTGAAATAATCAAATGCCTAGCTATTTTTAATTTCTAAAAATCTGTCTAATATAGATTATTTTAAATAAATATTTTTAAATTACTTTCTATAAATAATAAATACTTTTAAAATTTGTAATCTCTAATCATATCCAATAAATTTCTTGCACTTCTAGGTAAGTACTTATTTTTCATCCAAACAATTGATATTTGTGTTTTTAATTCATCTTCATCTAGCTCATAAAATTCTATGTTCTTATCTGAATTATCAATAATAGATTTTGGAACAATACCTATGCCCAGACCTTCTTCTGCCCATGCAACTGTTGTTCTAGAATCATCATTTAAGCAATATATACTCGCTTTTACTTTATTTGAATGTAGTGTTTCCATAATTAGTTTTTCATATCGTCTATATATTATTATTGATTTTTTATCTAAATCTTTTAACTTTATTTTGTCTTTTTCATTAAAATTAAATTTATCATCATTTTTCTTTACTACTGCTACCATTGGCTCTGTTTTCAAATTTATACAACATAAGTTTTGGCTATTAAAAGGTGTTCTAACAACTCCAATATCTACAATTCCTCTTTCAATCATGTCCACAACTTCATATGTATTTCCTTCATATAATTCAAATTTTACTTTTGGATATTGTTTTGCATATGGTGAAATAAGCTTGTTAGGTATAAATTGATTACAAGTCGACACTGCACCTATTTTTAATACACCTTCTATTCCCGATTTAAAATCTTCAATCTCATTTAATGTAGATTCAAATACATCTACCATATCTTTTCCCCTTTTATATAAGAGGTTTCCCACATCAGTAAGTGTAACTTTTCTACTCCCTCTCTCAACTAATTTTACTCCCAACTCCTCTTCCAATGCTTTTAGTTGATTACTTAAAGGTGGTTGAGATATATGTAGTTTTTGAGCTGCTTTTGTTATATTCCCTTCCTCAACAATAGTTATAAAATTTATAAGCTGTTTTATATCCATCTCCATCCCCC
The DNA here is from genome assembly GCF_015667935.1 of Clostridium sp. 1001270J_160509_D11. Taxonomy (GTDB): domain Bacteria; phylum Bacillota; class Clostridia; order Peptostreptococcales; family Peptostreptococcaceae; genus Intestinibacter. The sequence continues at coordinate 21,753 of NZ_JADPET010000034.1, forward strand.
TCTTTTTAATAAGTATATTTTTACATTCGATGCAAAAACTAAATAAAATATAAATTTCTATATCTATACTAAAAAAATATATTATATATACCTATTATATATT
>NZ_JADPET010000035.1 GCF_015667935.1 Clostridium sp. 1001270J_160509_D11
ACTAATTTACTAGCTGATGTTGAAGTGCTCGTAGTATTAGAAAAAAATAAAAAATTCCCTTGAAGGGGAGTAGCTTTCACACTGTGATAGTCAATCGTCATTTCGGATTTTATCCCGGTTGACTAGCGAGTACATAAACTTGTTAGCAAGACCTTCAAAGTAGATTTTAAATTTATTAATAATCTACTTGGAGGTCTTTTTTATTTGATAAATTTAATATTAGGAGGAATAAATATGTTTTATCAAAAAGATTCAGTTCAAGTTTTAAATGACTTAGATAGTAATTTGACTGGATTAACACAGGAGGAAGTAACATCGCGATTAAAAAATTATGGTCGTAATGTATTAAAAGAAAAACCAAAAACACCAACTTGGAAGTTATTTTTAGAAAGTTTCAAAGACCCATTAGTTATAATCTTGCTAGTTGCAGCAATGACACAAGTATTTTTAGGAGATACAGTTGAATCACTTATTATATTTGCAGTTTTAGGAATAAACGCAGTATTAGGAGTAGTTCAAACAAAAAAAGCAGATAGTTCACTAGATAGTTTAAAAAAATTATCAGTTCCAGAAGCAAAAGTAATTAGAAATAATGAGAAACTCACTATCTCGTCACAGGAATTAGTTCCTGGTGATATAGTACTTCTTGAGGCTGGGGATTATGTTCCTGCTGATGGTAGAGTTATCGAATCTCAAACATTAAAAGTTATTGAAGGAATGCTAACAGGTGAATCAGAACCAGTTTTAAAAAATGCTGATACTATAAATGAAGAAAGTTCACTAGGTGATCAAAAAAATATGGTATTTAGCGGTTCTATGGTTGTCTATGGTAGAGCTACTTATGTAGTTACTTCATGCGGTATGAATACACAAGTTGGTAAAATAGCAAACCTACTTGAAACTGCTGAAAATAAACAGACACCTCTTCAGCAAAAACTAGACGATTTCGGTAAAAAATTAGGAGTCGCAATAGTAATCTTAGCTACACTTATATTTGCACTAGAAGTTTTTAGAGGCGGCGATTTAATGAATTCGTTTATGTTTGCTATAGCAATTGCAGTTGCTGCAATACCAGAGGCCCTAACTTCTATTGTTACAATAGTTTTGGCATCTGGAACAAATACAATGGCAAAAAGACAATCTATAATTAGAAAATTACCTGCTGTTGAAACTTTAGGTTCAACAAGTGTCATATGTACTGACAAAACAGGTACCCTAACACAAAACAAAATGACAGTAGTTGAAACTTATCTTTATGGACCTGATAGCGATAAGTTCAATGGGTTTGATTATATAAAAGATTATACTAATACAAACTCTAACAATAATGAAAATACATCAGATGGCACTGAAATCGCTGTATGTGCTTGTGCAATACAAGAAAGATATTTAAGTTTATCTTCTATTCTTTGTAACGACTCAGATGTAAACGAAGAAGGAATAGAAATAGGCGACCCTACTGAAGTAGCTCTTATAAATTATGCAGAAAAATACGACGTAGATTATAAATCTATAAGAGAAAACTACACTAGAATATCTGAAATACCATTTGATAGTGATAGAAAACTTATGACTACTGTAAATTTAATAGATGATGAAAATATTATGTTTACAAAAGGCGCACCAGATGTAATATTTAAAAGATGTAAATACGCACTTAAATACGACGAAGTTGTAGAAATATCAGACGAAATTTTAGATGAATATAAAAAAATAAATGAAAACTTTTCAAATAGAGCTTTAAGAGTTTTAGCATTTGCTTATAAAAATGTATCTGATGAATTTAAACCTAGTTTAGATGATGAAAATAACTTAATCTTAATAGGTCTTATGGCTATGATAGATCCACCTCGTGAAGAAGTATTTGATGCAGTAAAAGAAGCCAAATCTTCTGGTATAAAGACAATAATGATAACTGGGGACCATAAAACTACTGCTGCTGCAATAGCTCGCGAAATAGGCATAATGGAAAAAGACGACCTAGCTCTTACTGGCCAAGAATTAGATTCTCTTACTGATGAGGAACTTGATAATAAACTTGAAAAAATATCAGTTTATGCTAGAGTTTCTCCAGAAAATAAAATAAGAATAGTCAAAGCATGGCAGAAAAAAGGCAAAGTAACAGCTATGACAGGTGATGGTGTAAATGATGCACCTGCTCTAAAACAGGCTAATATAGGAATTGGAATGGGAAGTGGTACAGAAGTTGCAAAAGATGCATCTGCAATGGTTTTAGTAGATGATAACTTCGCAACTATCGTAAATGCAATTGAAGTTGGTAGAACAGTTTATAATAATATTAAAAAATCAATTACTTATCTTTTCTCAGGAAATTTAGGCGGTATAATAGCAATATTATTCGCTGTGTTTGCTGGATGGGCAAATCCATTCACTACTATACAATTATTATTTATAAACTTGGTAACAGATTCTCTACCTGCAATTGCATTAGGTTTTGAAAAACCTGAAAAAGATACTATGAATAAACCACCTAGAGACCCTAACGAAAGTATTTTATGTAAAGATACATTGAAAGTAGTTCTTACAAGAGGTTCAATAATAGGTATAGTTACAATACTTGCTCAATATATAGGAATGCAGACATCAGATGCTTTAGGTGCAGCTATGGCATTTATAACAATTACATTGTCTAGAATAATACAAACATTTGCTGCACGTTCTAATAGCGAAACTATTCTTAGTTTGGGAGTTACAAGCAACAAATATGCACTAGGCGCAGTAATTATTTGTCTTGGAATGTTATCACTTACTTTCCTTCCTTTCATGAGAGGAATATTTGCAATACCATTGACATTTGAACTTAAAAACTTAGGTGTGTGTCTAGCTTTAGCAATAACTGCTGTAGGATGTATGGAAAGCAGTAAATTTGTTAAAACAAAATAATAATTAGAATAAATATAATCCTTTAGGAATACAGTTTAAGTGAGAAAGTAATTTATTTTCTCACTTATTTTTTTCTAAAAGATAATTTTGATATATTTATCAAATGAACAGGAGGTAATTTAATTGGCCAACTCTGAAAAAATTAAACATAGAAAAACAGGAATTGTCATAATTATAGCATCAATTTTAGTATTGATTATGCACATGTATATTTTATCAGCATTATTATTTTTACTTGGAATAATCGTTATTTTATCACCTTTTAAAACAGATACGATTGAATTGAACGGAACTTCTACTGATGATGAAGATTGTAAGTATCGAAATTGTAATGATTGTAATGATTGTGATGAAATAGATGATGAGTATTGTAATGAAGATAAAAATGACAGTGTCGATAATAAAGACGATATTGATAGTCAGATTGATATTTCTAAAGGTGAAGTCGATATTTTGCCAAGTGCTAAAACGGAAATTGAGACGAATGTTGATACTTTGTCAGGTACTGAAACAGAAATTGATCCAGATATCGATAATTTATCAAGCACTGAAATTAAAATTGAGCCGGATGTTTATGCTTTACCGAGTGATGAAACGGAAATTGAAACAGATATCGATACTTTACCAAGTACTGAAACAGAAATTGAGCCGGATGTTGATGTTTTGCCAAGCGATGAAACGGAAATTAAAGCAGATACTGAGGAAAATATAGATGATAATCCAATAGACTCAAGTAAAAAAGATGATATTGATGATTCTAAAAGCGAAGATGATAAGTAAGATGAGCATTAATTAGATTTTTATATAAGCTTAACTAACGATTTTAATAAACATTTTAATATTATACTAATTTAATCAATCAAATTAGGTCGCACTAAATTGTGCGACCTTTGTTTTTATATAAAATATTTTTATCTATATTTAGGTAGTGTATTAGCACCATGTGGTAATAATGCGACTTTCATGTTGTCGATTGAACCATTATTTAATTCTTTTGCTACTCTCAATGCTTCATCTAAAGTTTTAACAACGTGTATTTTTGTATTCTTAAATTTATCTGCTGGTATTTCAGTCACTAATATCATATTATATCTTTCTGCTGTATCAGAAAAATCAAATCCAACAAATCCACCTATTGAGAAGTCAGCTCTCAATGCTCTTTCTCTATCTTCCATATTTGTAAATTTAACAATTTGATCTTCACAATCTTGATTTCCAAATCCTTCACTACATTCTGATAGTATTATCATTGTTCCACCATCATCTATCATACTTTTAGAATTTGAAAGTGTTTTAGAAGTTTGATATAAGTTTATATCTTTTGGGAAACCGCCCGCACTAGCTATAACTAAATCTGCTCTTTCGTCAACATAAATACCGTCTATAGAATCTACTAATTCAGTTGCTGCTTTATGAGCTTTTATCCAATCTCCTGCAAATGCTGCTATTATTTGTTGGTCTGAATTTGCAACAACATTTAATAAATATGCTGGTTTTGCCATTGCCGCAGCTTCTTCTAAGTCATCATGGAATGGATTTTCTTTTGATAAATTTCCAGAATAAACATTTTCATTTATACCTTGTCCAAACCCAGGATTTAAGGCATTACAGTGGTTAGTATTTATAGTTTCTTTTCCTGCTATTCCAGGGACTAAGCTCTTTCTTCCTCCACCATAACCTGCTAAAAAGTGATACACTACTCCTCCAGTTAATATAATTTTATCTGCATCAATTGCATATTTATTTAACCATACTGGAGTTTTTCTAGATGTCTCACCCATATAAACTAAATGTTCTTTATCATCACATTGATGGTCTACTATTTTTAAACGTTTAAATAAATCTTCTCCTAATAATTCTTTATGTTCTGCGTCTGTTTGTATTCTATGAGTACCACAAGCAGATACGATGATTATATCTTCGTCTGCTATACCACATTTATTTAATCTATCAACTAATATTGGTAAATATGTAGGTATAGCTTGCCATTTTCTTGTTATATCAGATATTATTATTGCTACTTTGTCCCCTTTTTTAACTACTGTTGAAATATCTCCTGCTCCAATTGGATTATCTAAAGCATATTCTATATGCTCTTTTACACTTCTCTGTGGCAAATCCACAACATTAGACTCCAATTCGCATGCAATTTGTTTTTCTGGTATATTTACTTCAAATTCAATATTACTATATTTCATAGTATGCATAAAATAACCCCTCCTCATATAAATGCCCATAGGCCTTCCCCTTTTTATAATAAGTTAATTTTATCACAAATTACTATTCAATGGAATTTTTTCATTTTATTTTATGTATATTTTTTCCATGATATAATAAACTTAGTATCTATTTCAACTATATTAATTAATCGAGGTGACTTATATGCCATTTGAAATAATAAGACAAGATATTACCGATATGAAAACAGACGCCATTGTAAATCCTACAAATAATAAACTTCAACCAAGTAGTTCTGGTGTTTGCGGCTCTATCTTTAAAAAGGCAGGATTTCAAAAATTACAAAATGCTTGTCAAAAAATAGGCAGCATTAAAATAGGTGACGCAGTAATTACAAAGGGTTATAACTTAGGATGTAAATATATAATTCATACAGTTGGTCCCGTTTGGCGTGATGGAAAAAATAACGAATCTACTCTACTTTATAATACATATATAAATTGTTTGAAATTAGCCAAATATAAAAAGTGCAAATCTATAGCATTTCCCTTGATTTCTTCTGGTAATTTCGGATACCCCAAGGACAAAGCTTTAAAAATTGCAACAAATGCTATAAAAGACTTTCTTTCTGAAAATGATATGCTCATTTATTTAGTTGTATTCGACAAAAAATCTTTTAAAATAAGTAAAAACTTATTTGATTCAATTAAACAGTATATAGATGATAATTACGTTGATGCTCATAAAGACAAACGCTACAAACAAAACATTGATATTTTAGATGACGTAGATTCTTCAACTGTTCTTTATAGTATGACTAAGCCTAAGTCTAAATCTAAAAAATCAAAATTATTTTCTAAAAAATCTTCACCTATAGAGATAAATGAAGAAGCTTCACCTCTTCCTTTTGAATTAGATGATGAAGAAAGTTTACTTTATGCTCTGTCAAATACTGAAGATACATTTTCAGAAAGTTTACTTAAACTTATAGATGAATCTGGACTAACGGATGCCCAAGTATACAAAAAAGCCAATATAGATAGAAGGCTATTTTCTAAAATTAGAAAAAACAAAGATTATACCCCTAGCAAATCTACAGTTTTATCTCTAGCAATAGCGCTTGAACTCGATATAAATAAAACAAAAGACTTGCTTAGAAAGGCTGGATTTGCCCTATCTCACAGCAATAAATTCGACATAATTATTGAATACTTTATATCTAACAATACATATGATATATATACAATCAACGAAGTTCTTTTTGCATTTGACCAAAATACACTCCGAACTTAAAATTTGTCGCATTCTAGGCGACCTTTTTTTTGCAACCTCTTAGTATACTCTAATTATATTAAACAAGGGTATTTAAAAATTAATTATAAATCTAGGAGGTAATAATGATGAAAGAGAATTTAACTGAATTAGTATTTATCTTAGATAAAAGTGGCTCTATGTCCCCTCTTGTCGATGATACAATAGGCGGATTTAATTCACTTCTTAAAAAACAAAAAAATGAAAAAGGTCAATGTGTAGTCACTACTGTACTATTTAATCAAAGCATTCAAATTTTACATAATAGAATTCCTATTGAAGATGTAAAAAACATGACCGAAAAAGAGTGTCAACCTATGGGCTCTACTGCTCTACTAGATGCAATGGGCTCTACTATTGATAAAATTAAAAATGATCATGTAAATACTCCAAAAGAAAAAAGACCTGATAAAGTTTTATTTGCAATAATCACAGATGGTGCCGAAAATTCTAGCACAGAATATAATCTTAAACAAATAAAAAATTCAGTCAGCGCATGTCAAGAATTATTAGGTTGGGAATTTCTTTTTTTAGGTGCAAATATAGATGCTATTGAAACAGCTAGTCAATTTGGAATTCCTAAATCTATGGCAGCAAATTATAATTGCGATTCAGAGGGTACAGAGCTAAATTTTGATGCAATAAATGACGTACTTTGTTGTGTTCGTAGAGATGAAGATATAAGTGATGATTGGAAATTGAAGATTGAAAAAGATTTTAAAAATAGAAGAAAAAATAAATAGTTTTTACTTTTTTATATAAAAATTAAATTTGCTAAAAGTTTTTTAAAAAATTGTCAGCATAAATTTATTTAAAATACACACCATAAATTTGAGATGATTCTTATGGAGGTGTAATACATCATATGGCAAAAGACAGTCAACCAGACAATAAAATGGCAAGAATGAAAAAATGTAATTGTCAAACTCCAATTACTAAAGAAAATCAAAATAAAAACAAAAATGCAAAACACAAATCAGTAAAAAACAATGATGTTTAATCTCTAAAGTTTGAGGATATTCTAAAATAAACTTATTATTTATTTTGGAAATATCCTCTTACATTTATCCCCTTATTCTTATAGTATTTTTTTCCTTACACATAAATTATATTGACGCACTGTATACAATATATTATTATAATAGCATACAAAATTTTTATACAGAAAAGAGCCATAATAAGTGGCGTATTATATTTTTTATAATCGCTTTAGTACTATTTTGGTTCTGATCACCTTTTGATTGATAAATCAGCCAAATAAGTACAATACTTATTTGGCTTTTTTTGTTACATAAATTATTATAATTTGAAAGGAGAATGTCTATGGAAAAATTAAATTTACTAAAAGATAAAGAAAGCAAAGTATTTTTTCATTATTTAGTACCAGCAGTTTGTTCAACATTAGTTACATCAGTTTATCTTTTAGTTGATACCCTTATAATAGGTCAAGGCGTTGGTGCTTTAGGGATTTCTGCATTAAATATATTCATGCCTTTCTTTTTATTATTTAACGGAATTGGTTTATTATTTGGAATAGGCAGCGGAATTTTAATATCATCTGAAGATGGAATGGGAAATAAGAAAAAAGCTAACCAATACTTTGCAACTGGATTTGTATCAATATTATCAATAGCAATTATTTTAGGTTTAATATGGAATTATTATTTACAACCTTTATGTGTAATCTTAGGAGCAAACAGCGATACAATAGACTTAGTTTTAGAATATGGTAAATGTATAATGGCATTTGCACCAGTATTTATGATGTCTAATTACTTTGCACCTATTGTGAGAAATATGAAAAACCCTAAACTAGTTATGTGTGCTGTATTAACAGGTTCAGTTCTAAATGTAATTTTAGATTATGTTTTTGTTTTCCCAATGGATATGGGTATGTTTGGGGCAGCTGCTGCAACAGTAATAGGTAGCTTAACTACTCTACTTGTTTTATCTACTCATTTTATTAAAAAACAAAACAGAGTAAAAATAAACAAAGAAACAATATCTTTAAACCTTTTAGCACCAATTTTTAAATGTGGTTTTTCAAGCCTTATAATGGAGGTTGCAAGTGGATTTGTAATATTTATATTTAATATCCAAATCTTAAAATATATTGGAAATAACGGAATTGTAGTGTATGGAATAATATCTAACTGTGTATTAGTAGGTCTTGCATTATTTAACGGTGTGGCTCAAGCAGCTCAACCAATTATCGCAACTAACTTTGGTGCTGGACTAAATACACGTGTGAAAAAAGTATTAAAATACGCTTTAATAACTACAACTATAATAGGTGTTTCACTATTTGCAGTAGTATTTTTATTTACAGGACAAATTATTAAAGTATTTGTGCAAGCAAATTCTGAAATACTATCTGTTGGAATACCAGCATTAAGACTTTATTTAAGTGCTTTTTGCATAATGAATATAAACATATTAATATCTGGCTATTTCCAATCTGTCGGAAAAGAAAAAATAGCTATATATGTATCTATAGTAAGAGGATTTTTACTAAATATAATACTAGCATTTGTACTTCCATCAGTACTTCCTGCTACTATACTTTGGGCAATAGTTCCTCTAAGTGAATTAATCACATTAATCGGAATAGCATTTTATGCTAAAAATAGTTCTACTATAGAAAATACAGCATTAAATGAAGAATTCATATCTGCATAGAAAAAAGGGAATGCTAAAACGGCATTCCCTTTGTAATTTACATATTAATATAAGACTTATAACTCTATACAATTTTATTATTCAGCATCTGTTGCTTCTTCCATAGTAGCTTCAACATTTACTTCTTTTTCTGCTATTAAATCTTCTATTAATTCTTTTGATTCCATTAATTCTTCTAATGACATATTTGCATAATCTTTATGGTTAACAGTTTGCACATTTATACCTTGTTTTTTAAGGAATCCATCTACTTTAGTTTGATTTTTTTTGTATATATAGTATCCTACTGCGCAAACCCCTACTCCTACTGCTGCACCTTTTAAATGATCTTTATTTATTGCATTTAATACTACCATAATATCTCCTCCTTATAGTTAACTTATAAATTTTATTTATTTAAGGTTAAAAAACATTCCTTCGTTTTTAACACTTCCTCCTCCACCTCTATAGCCGAAGTTTGGATTTAAGCGGTTTTGACTCTCGATTATTTCGCTTGCAAATAATCTAAATGAGTCTAGCTTGTTATTATTATTGATATCTTCTGATAATATAGAGATATCATAGCATGGTTTATCTTGACATCTCATTTTAGATTTTTCTACCTTTAGTATAAATGTCTCATTTGATTTTTTAAGTATATGTCTACCAAATGTAGTTATCCAAGTTACTAAAGAAGCATTTAACATGTTTCCTTCTTTTCCTATTGAATTAATTAAGTACATTATGGACATTACCTCAGGGTCGATTGTTCCTCTTTGTCTCATTTCTGAATAACCATGTTCTACTATTGCTCCAACAGTAGTTCCCGTAGCAAGCCATTTTACAAAGTCTTGAACTTGTCCTGTTGGACTTAAATATTTTACTATATTTGCTCCTACTATCAATATTATAGAATAATATGATAAGAGAGGCATATCTGTCTTGTTGTTATTAGATATAAATTTTATTTTAGAAAATCCATATATCTCTGATAAAATAGCAGCAATTTTAAATATTACATTCTCTGCACTTATCTTTTTAGAATTAAATTCAACAAGCAGTGTTTTTATATAAGGGTTATATCTAAAAGATTTTATACCATCTTCTTCTTTAAAAAACTCATTTAATTTACTTTCGTCTATTATAGAATGAGATAGCCTTACCCTTATTCTACCATTAATCATGTGCTCGACTAATATTACTGGATAATTCAATTTTTAATAACACCTCTATCTCTTATTTTCAATTTTTGAAAATAGTAGTCTAATTGAATTTGAAACTACAAATATTGTACTTGAATTGTGAAGTACAGCTCCCCAGAATACTGGTAATACACCTGCTGCACTAAATACAAGTCCTAAAGTATTTATACCTATAACTAATCCAAAGTTTTCTTTTACTACTTTCATAGTTTTCTTAGATAAATTCATAACTGCTGGAAGTGCCATTGGGTCATCTGTTTGTATTACTACATCAGATGTTTCTATAGCAGCATCTGTACAACCACCACCTAATGATACACCAACATCAGCATATGCAAGCGCTGGAGCATCGTTTATGCCATCTCCAACCATTATTACTTTAGAGTTTTTAGATTGTAGTTTAAGTATAGTTTTTGCTTTATCTTCTGGAAGTAGCTCAGCCTCATATCCATCTACTCCAACTTTGCTCGCTACTATACTAGCTTGATCTTCTATATCACCAGTAAGTAGAAGAATTTCATCGACACCTTGATATCTTATATTGTTAAGAGATTTTTTCATATTTTCTCTCATTTTATCTTGAATTCCAATTACCCCTAATAATTTTTCATTTTGTGCTACATAAACTATACTTTGACCTTTTTTCTTTAAATTAAAGGCTTCATCTTCTAAAGTTATATCTATGTTATTTTCTTTTAAGAAAGTTTTATTACCTACTCTAATTATGTCTTCATCTATATTTGTTTCAACACCTTTTGCTATATGAGTAATTACTTCTCCATGCTTTGGTATTTTTATACCTTCACTTTTAGCTTTAGATAGTATTGCACTAGCCATAGGATGTGATGATGTTTCCTCTGCTGCTGATACAATTTCAATCAATTCCCTCGAAGTTATATCTTGTGCTGTTACTATATCTAAAACTTCTGGTTTACCTTCAGTTAATGTACCTGTTTTATCTAGTATTAAAGTATCGGCTTCTGCTAATGCTTCTATATAGTTTCCACCTTTAATTAATATACCATTTTTAACTGCATTGTTTATTGTTGCTGAAAATGCAGTCGCTGTCGATAATTTTATACCACATGAATAATCTATTACCATCATATTTAGCGCCCTAGTTGCACTCTTAGTTGCTAGGTAAGTTGCCCCTGCTAAGAAGAAGTTAAATGGTATTAAGTAGTTTGAGAATTTATCAGCATAATCTTGTACTTTTGCTTTATTACATGCTGCATCTTCTACTAAGTTTATAATTCTTGAAACTACAGTATCATCTCCAGCTCTTTCTGTATTTATAACGATATTTCCGTTTTTAACTAATGTTCCTGAATAAACTTCACTTCCAATTTTCTTTATATGTGGAACATATTCACCAGTTACAGCTGACTCATCTACTATAGCTTCTCCACTTATTATTTTTCCATCGACACATATTTTTTCACCAGTATGTACTACTATTTTGTCTCCTACTTTAGCATCTTCAACTGATATACGTTTAACTGCGCCATTTTCATCTTGTTTCCAAACAAATTCTTCATTTAAATCTATCATATGTTTAATCGAATCTCTTGTTTTTTTCATTGTATAACTTGTCATAAATTCAGCTATATCTGATAATAAAATTATTGTAAGTGCTGAAGTTGAGTTTCCAAGTAATATACTCGCAACTATAGATGAAATTGTAAGTGTATCTGCATTTGGGCGTTTGTGTTTAATCATCCCGCCTATCCCATCTTTAAATAGAGATTTAGTTAAATACAATGCTCCAAGCGAGCAAGGATTAAAAAATCTCTTATAAACAGGGAATATTTCTGCATAATTTGTTTTCTTTATTACTGAATAAGTAATTAAACCTGCATTTAATACAAGTCTCTTACCTATATCATTTACATCTTCTTCTCTTTCTCTTTCAATTATATTTGAAGCCTCTAGTTCTCTATGTTGTTTGTATGCATATAGATAGTATTTATTTAATATATCTGATATTAAATTTTTTAAGTCAGCTTCATCAATTCTATCTTTATCAAAAATTATAAGTATATTACTTGTTATATTATTTATTGTTACTTTTTTTATAAATCCTAAATCCATTATATCTTGTAAGATTTCTTCATTAAATTCTTTAAGATATCCGATAGCCTTACAATTTAAACGAATTCTCCCCGGCAATGAATGGACTATATTTAGCTCAAATAAGTCCTTTTTTTGTCCAAACACTTGCTATCACCCCATTTTTATTATTTATTATATTGTTTTTATTGCTTCATTTAATTTCTGCTCTAAAGTATCTATCACAAATTCAATATTGTCTTGTCCGTTTTCTTCAATCAACTTGAAGTCACCTAGAACTATATCTATTACTTTATTTATCCATTTTATAATTTTTTCTTCGTAAGTCTTTTTCGTATCATAATTTATAACTACGCTTCCAGTTATATAATTAAACTCTACGTCTGTTATACCCTCTAGCATTTTTAATCCCTGTACTACATATTTATCATATTCTTTTGCCTCTTGTGGTATTTTAGATGCATTACTTACTTTAAGTCTCAATCTCCCCGGTATTGAATGTACTACTTTAAATTTTATAAAATGTTTAATTATGTGATTTTTTATATTCATTTTATTAGCGCTTCCTTTCTCAGCTGATTAATATTATCTTGTGATAAGCGAGTATAACCACCATAAGCATGTAAGCCCAGCAGGTCTAAGGCCTGGTCTAGTTTTAATATCATACACTGCATATACACAAAGAAGTAGCATTACTGATGATTTTAAATCTAATACGCCACTAGTCTTTTCATATATTGTATGACTTAAACTCTCTACTATATTTGCACTTTCTCTTGTTATTAAAGATTTGTTTTCATTATGAGCTTCATCTTCTAATCCTAATACCTTTAGTATTATTCCTATAATAAGCATTGGCTGGATTGTTTCTTCATTATATTTTATAATTACTGTTCCAATACAAGGATTCACAGATATATCTATTATCCCCGGTATCTGTGAAAAAGTGTTTAATAATGCTTGCTCTCCCTGCTGATTTCCCTTTAATACCTTACATTGTATTCTTATTCTTCCTTTTATAGAATGTTTTACTTCTAGTATATCTTTGAAATTTGGTAGCTGTGGTTTATATTGATCCTTTTCTTGCTCAGATGTCAGTAAAAAACCCGATGCCAAAATCAACGCTGTTATTAAATTTCTGTTCATAGCAACCTCCTGTTGAAATAGCCGTTTCAATTATTTTACCATATTTTACCTTCAAATGCGACATTATATATTTCTATACAATCCTTACTTGTATACAAGAATAGCCCATATTCGATACGATAATTGTTGTTTTCGTATACAAATATAGGCTATTTATATATATTTCTTTACAAAATATATCTATTTATATAATGATATTTTCATCTATGCTATCATCAACTGGTAATATAATTGTAAATTTAGTTCCTTTATTTACTTCACTTTCAACATATATTTCTCCATTGTGCATATCGATTATATGTTTTGTTATAGTAAGACCTAGACCACTTCCACCTTTTACTTCAGTGTGCTCGTCTACTATTTGATTAAATCTATCAAATATTGCTGCATGATATTTTTCTTCTATTCCTATTCCAGTATCTTCAACTATTATTTTTACTTTGTCTCCTAAATCAAGAATATCTACTTTTATATCTCCACCTACTGGAGTAAATTTAGCTGCATTGCTCAGTAAGTTTATAATACAACGCTCTATTTCATTTCTATCGCATTTTATGATTTTTTCTTCTGTATTAGTATCTATAATTAAATTTAATCCCATTGATTCTATTGCATCTTTAAGACTAAGTGCTGATTCTTCAACTATATATACTATATCTTCTTCTTGAATATTTATTTTATATTTTCCATTTTCAATTTTAGTAGTATCTATTATGTTGTTAATTAAGTTTAGTAATCTCTTAATATTTTTATTCATAACAACCATATACTCATCTATCTTTTCTCTTGATATTCCTTTTGGCGATTTATTTAAATTAGTTATCAATTGTTCTACTGAACTTATCACATTTAATGGTGTTCTAAGCTCATGAGATAAATTTATAAAGTAATTATTTTTATTTCTCTCTACCTCTATAATTTTATCAAATAGCTGTTTGTTCGTTTCCATCTCATTGCTAAGTGCTTCTGTTCTAACAGCTACTAAATTATCTAATCTTTTAACTTTTGTACTATTGTAGCAGACTAGCATTATTATCATTACAATATAAGATATTATTGCACCTTTACTTTTCCAAAGTGGTGGTTTTATAGTAAATGTAACTTTATACTCTTCTCCCATTACACCTTTTTGGTTTCTCGCTTTTATTTTAAAAGTGTATTTTCCTGGGTCCAGCTTATTAAATAAAACTTGGTTATTACTTGTAGATGTCCATTCATCCATAACACCTTCTAATTTATAATAAAATTTTAAGTTGTTATTTCTGTATTGTGGTATAAAATAAGATATTTTTAAATCATTTTGATCATATTTAAATTGTAAATTATCTATATTTTTATATTTTTCTCCATCTACCATAAAACTCTCAAATGTGATTGTTGGTTCGTAATATGAGAACATGGCTTCTTCGTCTGCTGGGTTAAAAATATTTAAACCTTTTATCCCACCAAATATAAACTCACCGTCTTTCGTCTTATACTCTGATTTATCATTGAATTCATTGCTTTGTAATCCTTCAGCCGTACTTAAATTTCTAAATTCATTAGTTTTTAAATCAAACTTTGAAATTCCTTTATTTGTACTTGCCCATGGATTACCATCATCATCAATTAACACTCCATAAACAGTATTGTTACTAAGACCATCTTCATCAGTATATTTTATAGACGTTCCATTAGATTTATAAAATTTAACTAGACCATCACTTGTACCAATCCATAATATATTGTCATTGCCCTCGGCTATACATTTTATTGTATTTATTTCTTCCTTAGTTTCATGGTCAAATAGTTTAAAGACTTTTATCTTGTCTTGATTTACATCTATTTTTATCATAGAACCAGCTGTATAAGTTCCAAGCCAATATACTCCATCTTTATCTTCAAAAATTTCTTGTATATGAGTGTCACCGACTTTTTCTTTAATAGTCTTGTTAAGAGTATCTATCATTTTATCAACTGTTACTATCTTCTCAGTTTTTATATCTAAAATACTTATACCATCTTGAGTACCTATCCATAAATACCCTCGACTATCGATTAACAAGGATTCTATCATATCACTTGTCAGCCCATTATTCATGGTGTATTTTTTGACTTTCATTGTCTTTCTATTTATCTGGTTTAGTCCATAATCCGTTCCAACCCATACAGTATCTCCACTACCTTGGATAACACGTATCAAGTTGCTTGTTATATCATAAGTCCCTTCTCCTGCCGAAATCTTAATATATTTATTGTTTTCTCTATCCATAATATTAAGACCTTTATCTCTTGTACCTACCCATATTAGGCCATCTTCATCTTCATATACACCTTGTATTACATTTGAGCTTAAAGAATTTTTATTTAATGGATCGCTTTTATATTGAATTATTTTATTATTTGGATTAAATATACTAATTCCTGTATATGTTCCTACCCATATTAATCCTGTACTATCTTGCATCAGTGAATATACATTGTCATCTAATAAACTATTAGAGTCGTAATTATTATGATATGTATAAAACTTATTATCACCTAAGTATTTACAAAGACCTGAATCCGTACCTATCCATATCATCCCATTTTCATCTTGTATTATTGATTTTGTGGTGTTAGAAGGTATTGTTGTATCGTCATTTGCATCATGGTAGTACCTAATGACCTTATGTGTTTCACCATTTTTAACAAGTATTTTTATTAATCCGTTGTTATTGGTCGAGACCCATAGATTGTTTTCATCATCAATTAAAATAGAATTTATTCTGTCGTCTTTTAATGTTTCGACATTCTCATGAGAAATATATTGGGTGATTTTCATAGTTCCTCTATCCATTTTAATTAAACTTTTGTCAGTTCCTATCCATATATTATGAAAATTATCTTCTTCAATGTCCATTACATCTTCCTTGCTGAATACATCTTCTTCGCTTAAAGATACTTTGAACTTGTCGAATTCTCTATCATACATATATACATTATCTTGTGTTATTACTAAAACCGTTCCTCTTTTTGTTAATAAAATACTTCTTACTTTAAAAAAAGTATTTCCATCTTCATCATGCTCATAGTTTGTAATTTCTTCTGTTTCTAAATTTATTTTACTTATCCCCTTATTTGTTCCAACCCAAAGATTTTTTTCATTATCCTCTTGAATACTTAGAATATAGTTATTAATTATTGTATTTTTTTTATCTTTATCTGATTTATATACCTTCATCTCAAACCCATTGTATCTATTTAAACCTTCGTTAGTACCTATCCATATATACCCATTACTATCTTGGTATATAGTTTGGGCATTCGATTGTGATAGTCCATTTTCTATAGTTATATGTTTAAAATTTATATGTTCTTGTGCTTCAGATATATTAGTTAGAGTAATTATAAAAAATACCGATACTAAAACTGCTAAAATCCCATTTTTAAAATTCATAGTTTCACCCTCTATTATAGTAAATATTTGCTAAATAATATTTTATAAAATATTATTTAAAAGTTCAATCATTTAATCGTATATATTTGCTATCTTGTGTTATTATTCGATTATTTTCGATTAATCTTAAGTCAATATAACTTACTATGTATAATAAAATAAAAAATAATAAAAAATAGCACTAGACAGATTTTATCTATCCAGTGCTATTTTTTATTATAATTCTCGAGCTACTTCTAACTCTTCTTTTAAATTATTTCGTTTATCTATTTTTTTCATTTTTATATAATAAGTCAACATAAGTGGTACTGCTGCTGATATCCATGCGATTGGATCAGATAAACATATACCTGTAAAACCTATAACTTTTGGTAATGTAAAAGCTACTGTAGCTCTTGCAGCTAATTCAAAGAATCCTGCTATCATTGGTACAAATGATTCTCCCATTCCTTGAAGCACGTTTCTATATACAAATATAAATCCTAAAGGTATAAAGAATATTGCAGAATAATTTAATACTTGTTGAGCATAATCAAATATTTCTGGCGTTGGATTTTCTATAAATAACATTACAAAATATTTCCCAATTGTAACTAATACAACTCCAGCTATTAAACTTGTTATTATTGAAACTATATTCATTATTTTTATTCCGTGTTTTATACGATCAAATCTTCCAGCACCTAAATTTTGTCCTGCATAAGTTGCAACTGTAACACCGAAAGATGTAGATGGTTGCATTACTAATTGAAGAACTTTTGATGCTGCTGTATAAGAAGCTATTACTACAGAACCAAATGTATTTATTGCACTTTGTATTATTATTATACCTACTGCAGTTACTGAAAATTGCATTGACATTGGTATTGCAATTTTTAAATGTGTAGTATAATATTCTTTTTCAACTTTGAAGTCTTCTTTTTTAAGTCTTAATATCTTGAATTTCTTATAGCTATATATAAAACAAAGGACTGCTGATACTCCTTGTGCTATATTAGTTGCATAAGCTGCTCCTGCAACCCCCATATTAAAGTTTATTATGAAAATTAAGTCTAAAATAACATTTAGAATTGATGCCACTATTAAGAAATATAATGGAGTTTTACTATCTCCTAATGCTCTTAATATTCCTGCTGCCATATTATATCCCGTTTGAGTTATTATTCCTGCATAAATTAATGTGATATATACCCTTGCATCTTCATAAATATTTTCTGGTGTATTCATCATATTAAGAAGTGGTTTTACTGCTAACAATGCTACTATTGTGATTATTACTGTCAATACTATAGTAAGTGTTATATTACTTGCTACTGCTTTTTTTACACCTTTTTCGTCCTTTGCTCCGAACTTTTGTGCTACCAAGACGGCAAATCCACTTGTAAGTCCTAATACTAGACCATTTACTAAGAAAAATAGTGAATTACATGCACCTAATGCTGCAAGTGCATTAACACCAACAAATCTTCCTACTATTATAGTATCTACCATACTATAAAGCTGTTGAAATATATTACCGATTAAAAGTGGTATCGTGAAATATATAAATATTTTTAGGGGATTGCCCTTTGTCATATCATTAGTCATAATTCTTCCTCCCTCTATTTTTTATTTTTACTAATTACATAAAAAAACCCTCCTTATTATTGCTCAAATAAAGAGAGTCGTTATTCAAAATTATTATTGCTTGATAGGTAGATAAACTACCCTAACATATATTTTAACATCTTTTGTTAATGTTGGCTATATATTTTATTATTTTATATCTTTTTCTTCATTAATATATACTTCTATAATACATTAGATAAAATATTAGTATTTGATGTAATAAAAGTCAAGCTTATAAAATTTATAAACTCGACTTTTTATTCATTTATTTAGATACATTACCTGCTATATTAAGTGCATCCCATGTTCTAGCAAATGGTGGAGCATAACATAAATCAAGCATTCCAAGTTGTTCTGTTGTCATTTTTGTAAATATTGCAGTTGCAAGTACGTTTGTTCTTTGTACTGCGTCTGATTTACCTACTGCTTGTCCACCTAATATTACTTTTGTATCTGCATCATAAATTAATTTTATAGATATTTTTTCTTGTCCTGGACAATAATCAGTGTGATTTTTATCTGTTATAAATGTAGCTTTGTAATTTAAGTTCATTTTTTTAGCATCTGCTTCTGTTATTCCAGTTGCTGCTGCTTCCATATCTAATAATTTTATACAGCTTGAACCTAATGTCCCTTGGAATATTTCAGATTTTCCACCTAAATTAGATCCAACTATACGACCTAATTTATTTGCATTTGTAGCAAGTGGTATATAAACTTGTTGTTGTTTTACAAGGTGGTATACTGTTGCACAATCTCCAGCAGCATAAATATCTTCTATAGAAGTTCTTCCTTGATTGTCTATTACTATTGCCCCATTATCAAGCATTTCTATGCCTGTATCTTTTAAGAATGATGTATTTGGTCTTACACCAGCAGCTAATACAACTAAATCTACTTCTACTTCATCAGTATTAGTTATAACTTTAGTTTTTCCATCTAAAGTATCTATAGATGTTACCATTGAGTTAAAGTATAGTTCTATTCCATGAGCTCTTAAGTTTTCTTCAAGTATTTCTGTAACTTCTTTATCAAGTACATTTTCAAGCATTCTATTTCCTGAATTAAATACACAAACTTCTTTGCCTAATTCTTTTGCAACATCTGCTACTTCTAAACCTATAAATCCAGCCCCTATTACAGCTATCTTTTTAATAGATTCATCTTGCATTTTTGCTTTTAACTTTTCTCCATCTTCTACACTTCTAAGTGTATAAGCCTTTTCTATATTTTTTATAGGTGGTATTACAGTAGCTGCCCCTGTTGCAATCATCAGTCTATCATAATTATCTGTAAAAACTTCACCACTTTGTAAATTTTTCACTTCTATTGTTTTTGTTTTTACATTTAAACTTACAACTTCGTGCTCTATTTTTACATCTATTCCTGTTTCTCTAACTTTTTCTGGAGTTCTAACTAACATTCTATCTACATTGTCAAAATTACCCCCAACATAATAAGGTAGTCCACAAGCACCAAAAGATATATGTGGAGATTTTTCATATACAACTATCTCAGCATCTCTGTCAGTTCTTCTTAATTTAGCAGCTGCACTCATTCCTGCAGCAATCCCTCCAACTATAATTATTCTCATATTGCCTCCTAAATCTGTCTTAAATTTAGAGGACGAACCAAAAGACGGAATTTCTCCCATCTAATAGCACGCCCTCTTATCTCAAAATTATTTTATTCTATTTTAAAAGAAATTAAACAGCTTTTTGAACTGTCTTATTTGCTTTTTCTTCAGCTCTTTTTAAACTTCTATCTACAATAATTGAACTTGTTATTGTACCACTTACGTTTAACATAGTTCTACCCATGTCTATTATTGGGTCAACTGCAATTACTGCTCCAAGAAGTGGGAAGTATGCTTCCATACCCATACCAGATATAACTACAGATATTGCTATTGTAGCAGTACCTGGAAGACCAGCTATACCAAATGAACTAATTGCTATGATTACTAAAAGCATTATGCAGAAACTTAAATCTATAGGTGTATTAGTTATTTGTGCAAGCATTATAGCTGTAAGTGCTGGATAAATTCCTGCACAACCATTCATACCCATATTTGTTCCTAAACTAGCAACAAAACTTGCAACCCCTTCATTAACATCAAATTTTTTCTCTAAAGTTTCAATTGTAACAGGTAATGTTCCTAAACTTGAACGAGAAGTAAATGCTAGAATTAATGGTTCTGAAGCATTTTTTATATATGTTATTGGGCTAACTCCATTTAACATAGCTAATGTCATATGAACTACTAACATTATAATCACTGCTAAATATAGACAAACTATAAATTTACCAACAGATGCAAGTACACCTATTCCATTTGAAATTATAGTGTTTGCAAGTAAAGCTATAACTGCATATGGCATAAATTTAATTATTGTCATAGTTACACTTATTATTATTTTATAAAAAGCTTCAACCCATTTTACAAAAGGTTCAATAGTATCTGCATGTTTTTTGCTTAAACGTCTTATTGAAGTTCCTATAAATGCTGAGAATATAACTACACCAACTATATTTCCTTCTGCCATAGATGATACTATATTACTTGGTAAAAGTGCTCTTATTGTTTCAGATAAAGAAACTGCTTCTCTTATTTCAGCAGTGTTGTTTCCTGCATCAAATCCTTGACCAAGGTTAAATAATATTGCTAATACTATACCTGTTATAGCAGCGAAAACTGTTAAACCTATTAATGATCCTATTGTTTTTGTTGTAAGTTTTCCAAGGTTATCACCTTTCATATTCATTATTACTCTTGTTATTGATAATAATATAAGTGGAATAACTAACATTTTTAATAAGTCTATAAATCCACCACCAACAAATCCATACCATCCAGATAATTCACTTATCCAAGCTATATCCTTTGGTGAATCTGGGAATTTAGCAACGGCTTGTACTATAACTCCTAAAACTAATCCTAAAACTGTACCAGTAGTCATTCTTGTAGAAAAGCTAACCTTTTTCTTTTGAAGTACGTTGATTACTTTAAATAATGCTATTAATGCTACGATAAATGCCAAAGTTCTAAAATCACTAAGTTGTAAGAACTTTGTAAAAAAATTACTTTCTAACATTCCTCTTTCTCCTGTGTCTTTGTTTGTTTTTTATTTAATTTATTATAAACCCTATGTATATTATAGGATATAATACCTAAAAAAGTATATAATAATATTTACATTTTTTAATTTTTTTTAAAAATACTTCGGCTATCATTTTGATAACACCCAATCATTTCATTGTACTATCATTTTGATAATATCGCAATATTTTTTTATTTTTTTATAATATTTTCTATTATTTCTTAGA
>NZ_JADPET010000036.1 GCF_015667935.1 Clostridium sp. 1001270J_160509_D11
CCCGAAGGGAAAGATGCGATTAGGCATCGGTCAATATAACTCTACAGTAATTATATGTATTTATTATTACAAAAACCTGCAAAGTCTAATATAAAATTTGCAGGTTTTGTATTATTTTTAATAAGTATTTTATATTTTATTATTTAAATAAGCTTATTTGTGGTTTTTTAACCAGTTTATAGCTCCATATGTGTGAATTGCTGCTCCAGTTACAAGTACATCTTCATTGAATACTACTTTAGTGTTGTGCATTGGTTCACCATATAAAGGATTTTCGTTTTTAGCTCCAGCTCCTAATATTAAGTATAAACTTGGAACTTCATAAGAATAAGAAGCGAAGTCTTCAGAACCCATTCCGCCACCTTCAAATAAGAATACGCCTTGTTCACCTACTATGTCTTTTACATAACCAGTAACTTCGTTAGCTAAATCTTTGTCGTTTGCTAGTGGTGGTACAGAAGATAATTCTATTAATTCAGCTTCTCCTCTGAACATTTTAGCAGTAGAAGTAACTATTTCACCCATTCTTTTGAATACATATTCTCCTACTTCTTTGTCTAATGTTCTTATAGTACCTTCCATAATAACTTGACCTGGTATTATGTTTGGTGCATCTCCACCAACAAATTTACCTATTGTTATAACAACTGGTTGAGTAGCAACTATTTCTCTGTTAGTTATTTCTTGTATAGCAGAATATATTTGAGTAGCTATGAATATTGGGTCTACACCAGTTTCAGGCATAGCTCCATGGCATCCAGTTCCATTTACAACTATTCTGAATCTATTACATCCACCTATACTAGTACCTAATCCGCATACTACTAAGTTAGAAGGAGTTCCTGAGTTTACGTGCATTGCCATAGCAGCATCAACTTTAGGATTTTCTAAAACGCCTGCTTCTATCATTTTTTTAGCACCTGTAAATCCTTCTTCATCTGGTTGGAATACTAATTTTACTGTTCCTTCTATTTGGTCTTGGTTTTGTCTTAATAATTTAGCAGCTCCAAGTAACATAGCTGTATGCATATCATGTCCACAAGAGTGCATTGCTCCGTTTTTAGATGCGAAGTCACAATTTGGAGTTTCTTCCATTGGAAGTGCATCCATATCAGCTCTTAATAAGAATGTTTTTCCTGGTTTTGGACCTTCTATTGTAGCAACTATTCCACTTTCGCATATTTCTTTTGGTTCATAACCAAGTTCTCTTAATTTATCCATTACATATGCTTTTGTTTTAGGTAGTGTATCTCCAACTTCTGGATTTTCATGAATAGTTCTTCTATATTCTACTATGTCATTTTTTATAGCCTGTGCTTGTTCTAGTATATTGTTCATTATTACACCTCGTTTAATTTTTTCCTTTAATATATTTATTTCCTATTCTATTTCAAATTATGCTTTTATATTATTTATTACATTGAATTTATACCCACAAAAATTCCAATGAATCTAGTTTACTACTCTAATAAGAATTGAATATGTACTAATATAAAAAAACGACCTATTTAAGGCCGTTTTTTTATAGTTTTTTGTAAAAAATCATAAAATTGATCTTTTAATTTTATTTTTAAACCCTTATAGATAATATGTATCTATTGTATTGCCTTTAATTCAAATCCTAAATCAGCTATTAAAGCTTTTAATTCATCTTCGTTAACTCCATCAGCCATATCTACTAAAGCATATTTGCCATCTAGATTAACTTCTTTTACGTCTATACCTTTTATGTCTTCTGTTAGTGCTGTTTTTACATGGTTAACGCAATGATTACAACTCATTCCTTCAATTAATAATTTTTTTTCCATTGTTTACACCTCCATATATACCCTGTATGGGTATATTATAGCATATAATATAAAAAAACTCTACTAATAATAATTTTCAATTTAAAAATAATATTAGTCCATTTTAATTTTATCTATACCAGAGTATACATCAAAATCATTAGAGTTTAATTCACCTTTTAGTCGTCCATTTAATACAACATAATCATTTAATATACCAAAACTTATAAAGATAGCTTTTTCTTTTACATATTTTTGTATAGTTTTATATATGCTTTTTATTTCTTCTTCTGAAGTTGCATTTTGAAGTTGTGTGATGTATTTATCTAATTTTTTATCGCTGTATCCAAGTTTGTTAAGTACATATGTAGCATCAGAAACAGCAGGTAATTCACATCCTATAAGAGCTAAGTCATAATCTTTTTCTTTTAATGCTTTTTGCATATCATCTTCAGTTAGATCTTTTATTTCTGTTTTTATTCCTATTGCTTCTAAATTATTGCTTATGATATTAGCTGCTTTTACTCTTTCAGTATTGTTTTTGTTTACTATTATTTTAAATGTAATGTCTTTTAACATTTCTTTTACTTCAGAGTGTGTTACATCTTTGAATGTTCTTTTTTCTTGTTTGTTAGTTTTGTCAGTTGATGTATTATTTTTAGCAGTTGTATCTTCAGAATTATTAGAAGTTTGCTCTGTATTATTTTTAATATTACCATCTGAAGCAACTTTATTCGTATCTTCTGATTTAGTGTTTTCAATAGAATTTACATCATTTTTATTGTTGTCTGTAGAATCTGCTGAATTTGTATTATTACTTTTGCTAGAAGCAGTGTTGTTATCTGTATTATCTAAAGATAATACTGCTTTCTTTAAATAATTTTGAGCATTTTCAGTATTATAAGATAGAGGTTTTAAGTCGCTATCATAGTATTCTGATGTAGAGTTTAAAGGGAAATTACTTAATTTCGCCCTATCAGAATAAGCATCTTTTATAATAGACTTTCTATCTACTGCAAATGAGATAGCTTTTCTTATATCTAGATTATTCAAGTACTTGTTGTCGTAGTTAAACAGTACATAGTCATAATTTCTTCCTTGATATTTATTTATTACAAAATTATCATTGTCTGTGAATTTACTTATACTACCTAATGTAACCTTACTTATATCACTATCTAAAGATAAAACCATTTCTGTTTGTGATTCAGTATCTGGAACCATTTTAACATATACTTCTTTTTTGTTATTATCTTTATTTAAATCATAATAGTCACTATTTAATTCTAAAATCATATAATCTCGGTCTTCGTATTTTTTTATTTTATAAGCACCTGAACCAACTAAATTATTTTTGGCTAATTTTAATTCATCAGTTTTTAATCCATCTAATTTATCTTTTGATACTATTGGAAAAATTAAAGTTTCTAATGAAAATGCATAGCTGTCTTTAAAGTTTATAGTTAGTTTTTTGCTTCCATGTACTGTTATTCCACTTATATTTGATACTAAACTATTATAAGCACTATCTTTATTTTCATTTATTAATTCATATGTATACTTAACATCTTTAGCTGTAAGACTTTCCCCATCATGCCATTTTATATTGTCTTTTAGGGTTATATCTATTTTTTTGTTGTTAGATGAAATACTATAAGACTCTACTAGTTTAGGTTGAATATTATAATTTTCATCTAATTCAAATAGGCTATCATACACTAAATCTAATACATAACTTACTGATTTATCCGTATTTAAAATAGGATTAATTGTACTCGCCCTTATCATTGTTAAGTTTATATATTCTGAAGTCTTTTTCGATGTCTTTACCTCATTGCTTTTTACATCAGTATCTGATTTACACCCTGTAACAAATACCATCGTAGCTAAAAGTAGACTTATTAATTTTACTACCTTCTTCATCTTATTGTACCTTTCTAGTTATAGATTTTTTTATACATTTCGTAATTATGTTTTACTTTTTCTACATAAGCAGATGTCTCTTTAAAAGGAATAGTATGTAAATTTTCTCCGTCTTGACTATATGCCTCATCAGCTAACCATTTCTTTACATTACCTGATCCCCCATTATAAGCTGCTATAACTAAATCTATATCTCCGAATTCTCTATATAGCTTATTTAAATACCAACATCCTATTCTTATATTATCTTCAGGTTCAAAAATATCTGCGTCTTTTATATCAAGTTCTTCCATGGCCCAATCTCTCGTTCCATCACCAATTTGCATAAGACCTTTTGCACCTCTTCTTGAAACTGCGTCCTTTTTAAATTTACTTTCTGCTTTTATTATGCTGTAAACTAAATCTTCATCTATATTATATTCTTTTGAATAAAATTCTACGTAATCTGAGTATTTTTTAGGATAAAGATATTTATATACTTCATCTTTTCCTATATATAAAGCTGCCCCCAATACTATTATAATAAATAGAATTAAGATTAATTTTTTTTTCACTCTCTTTCTCCTTGTAAAACGCTTATTAGCTCTAAAACTTTCTTTTGTAATTCTTCAAATGAATTTGAATTATCGATAATATAATCTGCAAACTTTACTTTTTCTTCTTGACTCATTTGAGAATTTATTCTACTAATCGCCTCTTCTTTTGTACAGTTATCCCTAGCTATAATTCTATTAATCTGTATCTCTTTTCTACAAGTTATTAAAATTAATTTTTGTATATATGGAATATAATCGTCTTCTATTAATAATGCAGCATCTATCACGACAATTTTTTCGCCTTGATTTTTATATTCCTCAACTTTAGATAGTATTTTCTGTTTTATTTTTGGATGAGTTAAATTATTTAGAAGAATTAATTTTTCGTCATCGTTAAATACGATATTTCCCAATGCTCTTCTATTTAAACTTCCATCTTGATTTTTAATACTCTCACCAAAAGTTGAAAATACTTCATTTAATAAGTTTTTATCGTCAAATATTTGCCTAGCTACTATATCGGCATCTACTACTTTTATGTTGTTTTCCATAAAAATAGTAGATACACTGCTTTTTCCACATCCAATATTTCCTGTAAGCCCCAATACTAACATATTTTCACCTACTTTGTTTCATACCAAGAGTTACCTGTATTTAAATCCACATCTAATTTTACATCCATAGATTGTGCATTTTCCATTTCTTCTCTTACTATCTTTTCAGCTAATTCTAACTCTTCATCTACTGCTTCTACGATAAGCTCATCGTGTACTTGAAGTATAAGTTTAGATTTCATTTCATTTTCTTTTAGTTTGTTGTATACATTTACCATAGCTACTTTTATTATATCTGCAGCGCTACCTTGAATAGGTGCATTCATAGCAAATCTCTTGCCTTGGTTTCTTACAATAAAGTTGCTCGCTTTTATTTCTGGTATATATCTTCTTCTGTTTAGTATAGTTGTTGCATAACCTGTTTCTGTAGCAGTTTCTACTGCATTATCCATAAATTCTTTTATTTTTGGATATTTGCTGAAATAACTTTCAATATATGCTTTTGCAGTAGGTACTGGTATATTTAAATCTTGAGAAAGACCAAAATCCGTTTTACCGTAGATTATACCGAAGTTTATAGCCTTAGCTTCTATTCTTTGTTTACTTGTAACGTCTTTTATATCTACATCAAATATTTGAGATGCAGTTTTTGAATGTATATCTTCTCCATGTTTAAATGCATCTATCATATTTTCGTCGCCACTCATATGAGCTAAAACCCTAAGCTCAACTTGAGAATAATCGGCATCGACTAATTTACAATTATCATCTGCTACAAATACTTTTCTTATATCTCTACCCATTTCAGTTTTAACAGGTATGTTTTGCATATTAGGTTCAGTAGAAGAAATTCTTCCTGTAGTTGTTATAGTTTGGTTAAATGAAGAATGTATTCTTCCTGTTTTAGGATTTATTATTTTTAATAATCCTTCAACATAAGTTGAATTTAACTTCACAATTTGTCTATAGTCTGTTATTTTATCTATTATTTCATGTTTATCTCTTAGTTTTTCTAAAACTTCTGCATTTGTTGAATATCCTGTTTTAGTCTTTTTAATTACTGGAAGTCCTAATTTTTCAAATAATATTACACCTAATTGCTTTGGTGAATTTATATTAAAAGGCTCTCCTGCTAATTCGAATATTTCATTTTCTAATTCATTTATTATTGTTGTGAATTTTTCTTTTAATTCGTTTAATTGATCTTTGTCAACTTTCATTCCTATGTATTCCATAGAACCTAAAACTTCAACAAGAGGCATTTCAACATGATAGAATAATCCATCCATTTCAGTTTCTTTTAGTTTTTCTTCCATTTTTGGATATACACAGGCTATTGTATTTATTATATCTGCTGTATATGCTGAAAGTTCATCAAAATCTATTTCGTCGAATTTTTTCGCTTTTGCACCTTTTCCAAGTAAATCTTCTTTTGATTTTATTTTTCTAGTTAAATATTTCATAGCAATTGCACTACATTCATATGAAGTAGAAGATTTAGAGTCAATTAAATACTCTGCTATAGTTATATCAAAGTCCATAGCATTTAATTCTATTTCATAAGGTTTAAGTAGTATATAATCTTCTTTTAAGTCGTATCCATGTTTTTTAATTTCAGAGTCTGATAGTAGACTTTCTATTTTTGATAGTTCATCTTCATTTATATAGTATATTTCTTCTCCATCTAAACTTAAAAATACGTTTATGACTTTTTTATCTAGTATATTACCTTCTCTACCTATAACATCTATTATTACTTTTTTATTTTCTTTTGCTTTTTCAATAAAATCTTCTACGTTGTCTAGATGTTGTACTTTTAAATTTACTTCTTCTTTTATGCTAGTTTCCCCACCATCCATTTCAAGTAATTTTGAAATAAGACTTGTGAAACCAAATTCCTTGAATTTTTCTATAACATCGTCTTTATTGTAATCACCATATTCTAAATCTTCTAATTTAATATCTAGTGGAACATTTGTTATTATAGTAGCTAATTCTTTACTCATTAAAGCTAGCTCTTTATTTTCTTCTATTTTCTTCTTTATACTTCCTTTTAATTCATCAGTATGTTCTATAAGATTTTCTATAGTTGAGTACTGTTTTAGAAGTTTTATTCCTGTTTTTTCACCTATACCTGGTACACCTGGTATATTATCAGATTTATCTCCCATAAGACCTTTTAAATCGATAAACTGTGTAGGTGTCATTTCATATCTTTCTACTACTGAATCGTAGTTGTATTCTTCAACTTCACCAACACCTTTTTTAGTTATTAAAGTTGTTGTTTTGTGTGATGCTAATTGTATCGCATCTTTATCTCCTGTAACTATGTAAACTTTGAAGTTGTTTTCTTCTCCTAATTTTGCAACTGTACCGATTATATCATCAGCTTCATATCCTGCAAGTTCCAATCTATTTATATTGAACTTATCTAATAATTCTTTTAAAGGTTCCAATTGTTGACCTAATTCATCAGGCATTTTTTTTCTACCAGCTTTGTAATCAGCATATTGTTTATGTCTGAAAGTTGGTGCCTTTTTATCAAATGCCACACTCATATGAGTCGGTTGATAATCTTCTATTATTTTAAACATCATACGCACGAATCCAAATATAGCGTTTGTTTTAAGTCCATCACTATTACTCATATCTGGCAATGCATAAAATGCTCTATTAATTATCGAGTTTCCATCTATAATTATTAATGTATTTTCCAAAATTTATCACTCCTACTGTTTATCTTATTTGCTCGTGTACCCTATCATTTAATCATAACATACTTATTCTAATCTATTAAGATTAAAATCTCAAAATCCATAAATATATTTCAGTTTATATTATATCCACTTTATTATTTACTTTTTTTACTTTTTTCATAAGTTTTTTAAATCCTTATGATATTATAATTTTTATCAATCCATTCTTTTTTCCAATATATATAAATTGTGCTTGATTAATTCAATTTGTGTTGATATAATATAAAAGTAGCAAATTTATTGGCCGATGTGGCGGAATTGGCATACGCACACGACTCAAAATCGTGCGGAGAAATCCATACGGGTTCGACTCCCGTCATCGGCACCATTTTTTTACATATGATTACTAAACGCATTGAAAAACCTAGACTGTAAGGGCTAGGTTTTTTTTATTCCCATAAGAAAACAACACATTTACAACACAATTGGAAAAATTATATGTTTTATCCTTGTTTTCTCTTCTAATAGCTCTTTTTAAATTTTCTATTTCCGTTTCATAATAAATAGCTTCATTCCAGTATGTACTTTTCCAGTTATTAAGTTTAGATCTTTCTAACTCAAAAAATTTTAACCTAATTAAATTACTTTTTCTAATAAGTTTATCTTTTGCTTTATAATAAATCTGTGATACCTTTGTTATTTCAATTTCTAATATATCAGCAATTTCTTTATCGCTCTTATCATCAAATGTCTTAAAAAGTATAATATCCCTTTGATTTCCATTAAGGACTCTATTTATTTCACTTATATAGTCTTTTATGATTAATGTATCTAGTACTGTTTTTTCTATGTTTATAGTTCTATCTGGAATGATTTCATCCAGGTATGTATCATCATCATTATTTATTGGTCTATTCAAGGAAATTGAATGATTACAAAATCTTTTCGCCCTTCCTAGATTTTGAAATTCTCGTAATATATATTTTTCTACACAAGTATAATAATAAGTTAATTCAGAAGCTCCTTTGGTTTCGTCATATGTATCAAAAACATTTATTAATGCTAATGCTCCAATTTGAACTAACTCCTCCATATCTATGCCAAATTTATTATTTTTATATTTTCGTGCTATCTTCTTTAGCATTAGTTCCCATTTTAAATACTCCTGGTTAGTCATATAATCATCCCCTTTAGTAATATAGATAAATAATATTAAAAAGCTTTTAAATCGCCTTAGAATCGAAATAAATAGCTCATTTTTTTATGTTTAAATTTAAACTATAATTTTGTTGTGTTAAAAATATATAATATCAATACATTTTATTTATAACACCTCGCACGAAGATTTATAATATTTTGGATTTGTTGTTTCCTCTCCACCGTTAAAATGTATCTCCTAACTTGAATTCGAGCAATATAGGGGGGCAAAATTCTACAAAAATTTTAAAAATAAATAAAGGAACTGTGAAAATATCTCAGTTCCTTCAGTAAATATTATTTTAAATTATTAATAAAATTCTCAATATAAGATTGTTGTGCTCGTTTTTTCTCTTGTAAGATAGCTTCTATAACTTTATCTTTTACAAAAGCTACTGCTGCACTCTCATTCTTATTGGATATTATATTAATATTGAAGTAGTCTTTACATTCTTCAGAAGTTAGCCAAGTCTCATCATTCATCATTTGAATTAGAGTAGCCTCGTCTAATGTAGTAGCTTGTTTATATATATTAAGAATAGCTTGATTAATCTTATCTAAGTCATCTGCTTGTCGTCTAAGTTCTTGACTATTACCACAAGCTATTAACCAAGCATTATGTATCATAGTCAGACTATTATCATACATATATTTATTATCTCCAGCTAATAGGATTGTAGCTCCCATACTACAAGCAAATGAAGTGTTATAAGTATTGATAGTTGCTCCTGT
This sequence comes from Clostridium sp. 1001270J_160509_D11, assembly GCF_015667935.1. Classification (GTDB taxonomy): domain Bacteria; phylum Bacillota; class Clostridia; order Peptostreptococcales; family Peptostreptococcaceae; genus Intestinibacter. Next base: position 9,426 of record NZ_JADPET010000036.1, read on the forward strand.
TCTTCTTAGTGCATTTATTATTGCTATTCCTTCCTGGCAGGAACCTCCCATTGTATTTATATATACGTTTATTTCATCTGCTCCATTAAGTTCTTGTATCTGTTCCACAAGTCCTGAGCCATCTACTATATCCCCATATATATATATATCATTCATAGGTATCACCTACTTTTGTTTTACGCTTATAAATGCTGGAGCTAAGTTAGTTACATCTAATACTCTAGCCGATTTGTCCAAACAAAGTCCTGCACATAATTCAACTGCTTTTGCTACTTTTATGTCCTCTAAGAATTTAAACTCATCAGAGACACTTACTTCCATTTGTTTTCCTATTACTAATTGATAGGCTTGAGCATCGAATAATACTGCTCGATTGTTTGGTACTGAATCCACAGTTATAACTTCTGTAGGGAACGGCATAACCTCCACAGTTTGACCTTGTACATTTACTACTTGCATAGCTGGAGCCACTTTTTCAAAATATGTGTCTCCGTTTACTGCCATGAATATTTTATCTCTTTTCTTTGTTCTGCCATTGTCATCTTTGAGAACTTGTTTTATTACTGGTAGCATTACAGAGGCTTCGAATGATGTTACTGGTGTAGAAGTTACAACTGATTCTACTGTTTGAGATGCTATCATATCATTGACTATCTTATCTTCTAATCCCAAAATCATAGCTTCTTTTAGGTTTGCCACCAATAATTTTTTTAAATAATCTAATGACTGAAATCTACAAAAGTCTTGTGCTATTTGGAAATATGCTGTTAATTTCTCAAGTGTTACTCTTTCAATTCTAACTTTCCCAGTTATTTCTTTTGTTATTTCTTCTGTTAATGGTTCGAAGGTAGCCCTATCAGTTCCACCACCATTTAAAACTATATCTACTAATGGTCTATCTGTAGATAATACTTTTACTGCTGATACTAGCTTAGAGTCTGTTTTGATATTTTGAAGGACATCTTCAACATCTTTTACTGGTAAATATGGATCTGTTACTGCTTGATTAATTCCATTTAATTTATTTTTTAGTCCTTCATAAAACTTTTTACTTTCTGATGACATCGCAATATTACAAGATTGATTTACAATGTTCATATTCATTACTTCATCTTTTATAAGACTTTGTAATGCTATTTCTGCCTCTTCTTTGGAAGTAGCATTAAAAAATGTTTCGTATTTATTTGATCCTAAAATCATAGTTTTTCCTCCATAATTTAGATTTGTGAAGAAATAAATTTATAGACAATTAACTATTGCTTTTAGAACTTATAAATAAAAACTTATAGCTTTTCCCACCCTCTAGTCATGAATAAAGAACAAGCTATACTTTTATTTTAACATATTTCGTTAAAAAAAATAATATTTATTAGATTAATTACTATTTTTCTGATATAATTTAATTGTGAAGAGATAAATTAAATCCTTTTTGATAAGATATTTTTATTGAGTTTTTGATTTTATTCTCTTCTTCTGTTTCCAATTATTTTCTAGTATAATTTCTTATTTCTTATTAAGAAAAAAAGAAGCTCAGGAGTATTTATCCTGAGCTTTTTTATTTGTAGTTACTGTAATTATTGGAGTGGTAACTATGTTTATACTTCCCATTCATCTTTTAAGTTGTTGATAATTTGCATAGCTCGTTGACTTTCTTCGCTATTATTATTTCTATCTGGATGGAATTCCATAGCTAGCTTCTTATACATTTTCTTTAATATCTTTTTATCTTCATCGTTGTAGTTACTTTTGCTATTAACTTGGTAACTACTGTAATTATTATAATTGTGGTTACTGTAATTATCGGAGTAGTAACTACGATAGTTTTCATATGATTGTTGCTGTTGTTTATATTCCTTTTTAATTTGATCTAAAAAATCTTTGTTTCTTAGATTAAGAAATACATCGTAACATCTATTAAATTTCATAGAATTATACTTTTGTTCAAATTTTATTTTAGCTTCATTATATTTTCTTATAATCTCACTATGCTTTCGGCTTGTTTTATATTCTTCTGTTTGTTCGTATTCTTCTTTAATTTGTTCATATAAAGGGTTTAACTTCTTATAGATTAAATTATAAATATATTCCTCTGTAACCCCTAATTCAGCAGCTAAATCTTTGATTTTTCCACTATGTACGCAGTCTTCCACTGCAAACTCATAGATATCATAATATCCCATTGTGGTAATACTATATTGTTTCTTTTTCACCTTGCCGTTTTCTCTGTAACTTTTATGTAAACTTATCTTATAAGCTTTTTTAATAGGTCTTTGAAATTTTTCGCTTGAATGTCTGTAATCATACACTGTTTCCCCACAAAAGCTCCAAGTATATACCTCCAGTTCCTTTGGGCTTCCTAAGTCCTCTGTTTTTCTCTCTATTTCCTGTATAACGCAATACATAATCAATCTCCTTTCCTGTAGTTACTGTAATTATTGGAGTAGTAACTACAAAATAAATATAAATAAAGCAGCTACTAAATTGCAACCCAGTAGCCACCGTTTATATTAGTTATTTTCCATCCATTCCCCAGTAAAAATAATACTTTCTTTCTCCCTTGCTGTAATGTTTATTCTCTTGTTCTACTTGTGATCCTACCATATCGCATAACTTGATATAATCGCTTTCGGTAAAGTCTTTTCCTTTGTTCCAAGTATTACATAAGTCATTATTTTGTAGGTAATTTATTAGCTCTTTGTCTGTATGTTCCTTTGCAAATTCCTTGCCTAATCTGTACCATTTGTTCATTTTCTATTCCCCCTTATTGAAATAATAGAAGTTATATAATATACTTATCTTAGGTTTTGAGTTGTATATTATATAACTCCAGGCATTATCTTTTAGATAGTGCCTTTTTTATTTTTCCATAAATATTGAACTAACTTATAAACCCTTTTTATTTGTTTATCATCTAAATACTTCATAAGTTCAATAATTGCTTTTATATGGCCTTGTCTTTCTTTTTCACTCATTATTTTCACCCCCGTTATTTTTATAACTAGATACAAATATTTTTATTAATTTTAAATATTTTATATCGTGTATAGCTTCTATTTTTTTTACTATTTCTTTTTTTATTTCTTCCTCTTGTAATTTCTTATTTTCCATATTCTCTCTCCTTTTTTTATTTTACCAATAAGTTTATTAACTCTTGAAATGTCATTGTTGGATTAATTTCTGCGATAAGGTGTAATAATTGAATAGTCATAGTCATTACATTGCACCCCCTTCCATTTCATTTAATAATCCTTGAAGGTATGAAGCTCTTTTTATTATAGATTTAACTAATTTCCATTCTTTTGTTTCATCAACTTCTATAAGATCTAAATTTCTAAAATATTCGTCTGCTTTATCTAATCTATTTATTAATGATTCTAATTCTAGTATTATTTCCTTTTTAGTCATGTAAATGCCCCCTTTATCAAACTTTGCTCTATAAAATATTCGTTCACCACAAAACTGTGGTCTATTAAAACTTTATAAACTAACATTATATTTATTATTCCCTAATATTTTTCTACTGGGAATTAAGTCATCCATAGGTTAAAACGGCATATCTTTAGCTTCTATTTGTTCATATTTAGATTTATAACAGTAATCCATTTTTAGTTCATTAGCCCCTTCTGTATAAAATCTTTTTCTAGTTTTATCGAAAATCATATCCATTCCTACCCCTTGAATACCTTCTATTCTGTTCTTAGATATATATATTCCACTTGTATCAGCTATTATATCCCCTGTTTCCTTGCTTCTAATTATGTTTCTTTGTGAATGTAAAACATAATCAGCCAAATTTACAATTTCACTAGCTCCTAATACATCAAACATATCTGTTACATTCTTTTTATCGTCTTTACTTTTCTTTTTCTCATGGGCAACTAAAATTACTACTAAGTTATAAGTTTTAGCTAGTTTCTTTAAGCTATTAGCTAGATGTTTCTGTTTTATATATTCATCATTCGTTGGATCATCTGTAATCATAGTCATTAGATTATCAAGTATTACCAGTTTTACCCACTTTTCTTTATGTAGATACTTAATTGTATTAATCAAATTAGTTTCAGAAGGTTTTTCATTATCATTAAATATATATAAGTCTTTGCTCCACTCCTGGATAAGCTTAGAAGCTTCTACATCTAAACCATATTTAATTGCCCCATATTCGTCCGTATATTCTTTTATATCCTCACTATTGGCTACCGTCATTTTAAACCACGCCATAACCTTCTTTTGTGGAAGCTCTCCACTATATAGAAATACTGGAATTTTATAATATAGTGTATTAGCGATTATTTGATTTAGTATAGTTGATTTTCCTGTGGCTGGTTTTCCTGTAAGTACTGTTAAAGTTCCATACTCTAATCCATGTAAAGCTTTATCAAGCTTATTAAATCCAGTTGAAAGGCTCTTAACTTTAGAAGCTTCTTTTATATCACTAGCACTGGTAAACATATTGTTAAATCTGCCTGTATCACTAACTATATCTTTTATTGATGTTATTCTATTTTCTAAGTCATTTAAGGTTAGTGTTTCTATGTCTGCCGATAAGTTACTTATTTCTTGAATTATTTTTCTTTTATTTGATAACTCTTTTACCTTGTTTATGTAAAATCTTAGACTCTCCACATCTGAAACCATTGTAGTTGTACCTGTTATTTTAGGATACCCTCCTATAGATTGAAGCATATTTTCGCGTTCTAAAAATTCAGCTAAGGTTAAGATGTCTATCTTTTCCCCTCTGCTATCTAAGGCCATTACAGAATTAAATAAAACCCTTATATCATCATAATAAAAGTCACTTTCCTTTAAGTTTAAATCTTTTATCATCTCTAAACTCTTATAGTTATCTAATAAAATGCAGCCTATAATTGATTGCTCTAATTCACTAGATGCTAATTTATTTTCTTGTGTATATACTTGCATATATATCCCCCCTATAATCTATTAGCTCCGTATAAACTTTTGAATTGTTGCTCTGGTTGATCTTGTTTTACTTCCTGTTGTAAGTAGCTTTCAAATTTTGTTCCAAATAGCGTCTCTGGTCTTAAATATTTACTCATATCAGGATTATCTTTCCACTCTTTTGTTTTTATATCAATAACCTTTAAGAAGTCCTCTTCCTTAAAACCTTCTCTTATTCTTGCATCTATACAGGACTTTGTTTTTTTAGTAGTATATTTAAAACTCTTAGAAGCTTTTACATTTAAATGGTCGATTACTCGACTATATATATTATTATCATTATCATTATCATTAGAATTAGTGGACTTTTGGTATCCTTTGGTTTCCCTTTGGTATCCTATATTACTCTCTACACCTTGAAAACACTCGGTTTTGGTTTCCCTTTGGTATCCTTTGGTTTTCTTTTGGTATCCTAATTCTTCAATTTTAACTATTTTATAAATTGGTGCTGTACCCTTTGCAGCTTTTTTAATTGTTTTTATATACCCCTTTTTCTCCATTGCCTTAATATCACTATAAACTGTCTTATATGTAAGATTTAATATTTTAATTGATGTAATAATATTATCAATAGTTATACATACTTCCATAGTGTTAAAATTACATCTACGATATAAAACGTTATATATTAAAAGCTGTCTTTCTGTTAAATCCATTGGTAATATCATGTATTGCATAAAACCACCTACTAACAATTTAAAATTGTTTTCCGATATTGTTTTCTAACCAAGCATCTACTTTATCAGCTAATATATTTATTTTTCTTCCTGTTTTTATCATTGGGAAACCTTCTGCATTAGCTAACTGGTAACTGTATCTAAGCCCAAAGCCATATTTTTTGGAAAATTCGGCTACTGTTATTATTTTTTTATTATTCATTCCTATCCCCCCTATTCATTAAAGAATAAATCCATTATTGGAGTGTCTAAAGCTTCTGAAAGTTTTTCCATAACATTTCTTTTAGGCTCTGTTTTACCACTTTCTATATTGCGATATGTAGTTCTACTAATATCAATCATTTTAGATAGTTCTTCTTGACTTAACCCCTTTTTTATTCTTGCTATTTTTAAATTTAATCTCATATGAACTCCCCCCTATTTGGTTGGTTTTATTTTATATTTATATAATATATCCATTTTGGATAAAAATCAACTACTTTTTTAAAAAAACTAAACAAATAGGGTTTATTTTTAGCTAATATAAGTTATAATTATATTGAGGTGATAATATGGAAACTGGTCAAAAAATCAGATATGAAAGAAAAAAACAAGGTTTAAGTATGAAAAAACTAGGTGAAGCAATAGGTTTATCAGAACAAGCTATTGCACACTACGAAAAAGGTACTAGAAGAATATCGTTTGATACTTTAAAAAAGATAGCAAATGTTTTAAACTTGCCTATAAGTGCTTTTAATCCAGATAACATAGAAGGTTATACAGATTTCGGAAATGGTATAAAAGGTTTTGGAATAGGTGAAAAAATAACACTCCGTAATATGATATATTCTTTGTATGATCCATATATGGGTATGGGCAAAGAAGAAATTTTAAATATGTGTGAAAAAGCCATTAAAATATTAAAATTATATAATTTAGAAATCTCCTTTATTAGAGATAAAGAATTTGATTTTTTAGTCCATATTCTAGACATAAATACAAGAAATAGTAATTTTATTCCTTATCAACGTTTTTTTGTGGAAGCCGATAAAATAACATGGTTTATGAAAAGTGAAATATCTACTATTATGGAGTATAACAATGAGTAAACGTGCCAATGGTGAAGGAACTATTGTTCCGTACAAAGTAAATGGAGTACAGAAGGGTTGGAGGGCTTCCATACAAATAGGATTTAAGCCTAATGGCTCTCCAGATAGAAAGCAATTTTACGGAAAAACTCAAAAGGAAGTAAAAGAGAAACTAGAGGACTATAAACGTAAAATGTCTATGGGTATCCTAAACGAAGAAAAAATAACTATTCAGGACTGGTTTTATACTTGGTTATTTGACTACAGAAAACAAGATCTTAAACCAAAGAGTTTTGATAGATATTACGGAATTTATAAAAATTATATTAATAATACCACATTAGGGAAAATTAAATTATGCGATTTAAGAACTACACACCTACAAAGACACTACAATAATTTATTAAACCAGGGAGTTACGCCAACAACAATTAAGCAGCTTAATACGAATCTAAAAACATGCTTAGGTGAAGCCGAAAGACAAGGTTATATTTTAAAAAACTATTGCAAGCTTGTTACCCTTCCTAAAATAGAGGACAATAAAGAAATAAAGGTATTAACTAAAGAAGAACAAAGCAAATTTTTAGAAGCTATACAAGGTCATGAATTACAACTATTGTTTATAGTTGCACTTGGTACAGGTTTACGACTTGGTGAGCTTCTAGGTCTTAAATGGTGTGATATAGATTTTAAAACCAATGAATTAACAGTACAGAGAAGCATCCAAAGGGTACCTATATTTGAAGGTGATAAAATAGTTAAGTATGAAGTAATAGAACAAACTCCAAAAACTAAAAATTCAAATAGAACTATACCAATACCTCTAAATATTATTAGTAAATTAAAAAAACATAAAAAGGAACAAAACCAACTAATTTTATATGCTGGTGAAGCTTATACCAATAATAATTATATTCTATGTGATAAGCTTGGAAATATTATAGATGAAAAAAAACCAGGAAGGAATTTAAAAAGTATTTTAAAAAAATTAGATATTGAGCCAATGAAATTCCATGCTCTTAGGCATACATACGCAACAAGATTATTTGAGGCTGGAGTACCACCAAAAACAGTACAACATTTAATGGGTCATGCTGATATACAGACCACGTTAAATATATATACTCACGTTATGAAAGGTGAGAAAATGGAAGCAGTTGATAAAATTAATAATTTATTTATAGAAGTCTAACATTAGACTTCTTTATTTTTTAACACATCAACAACACAATAATAACACAATGACTGTAAAAATAAATAATTCTATAGGAGATTAAACATTATAACAACATTGAAAAATACACATTTATAACTTATTATTAATTTAAATAAATATTTATAAAATGTAATTTTTAATATCCCGTCATCGGCACCATTTTTCGTAAAATGAGTACTAAACGCATGAAAACCTAGGTTAATACCTAGGTTTTTCTTTTTATAGAAATAATTTATATTTATTGTAAATGAGAAATTATAAACTCAATATACTTCTCAAAATCACCTTCATCATCTGGTAAATTATTTTCTTCTACATATTCCATAGTTTTATCTAAAATAAATTTATACATATCTTTTTTATCTTCTTCATCTAACTCTACTTTTTCTTCAGTATCTGGATCTACTAAACAATCTATTAAGTTATTTGTGCAATCTTGTGCTAATTCTGTAATTTGTTCTATTTCACGAAGTTCTTCGTCTGTTATATTAAATTCATTTATATCTGTCATTTTTAAAAATTCCTTTCTTTCTTAACTGCCTTTGTAATATATCACAAACAAATTTATATAACAAGACTATTTATATTTATAACTTTATCTATTTTTTACAATATAATTTTTTATATCTTTCATTTATAATTTTTATCATAAGCTCGCCAACTCCTACTGCATCTTCTATTGTAAGATAATGGTCTGCAGTTTTGTCGAGAAACATTTTGCCTGTTGGTGGGAATTCTTCATCTTCAAACCATACACTTATTGTAACTGGATAATATGGATAAATATAAAATACAGCACTTAAATCTGCTTTTGAATCGATAAACTTTGCATCTAGAGATTTAAAAACTTCTATAACTTGTTTTTCATCTTTATTTTTTAAAAAACGTTCTAGTTCCGCTTCAACAGTTTTATCGAATCTTGCCCCTCTTATAAGTCCGTCTTTTAATTCTCCAAATTTAATTTGTTTTGATAAAATCGGTGTATTATCTGCCAAATCTAGATAATGAAGTAAAGTTAGTATCTGCCAGTCATCTCTTTTTTCTTTCATATCGTAAGTTGGATATTCTAATTCAAATACACTGTCTAGACTTTTAATTTTTAAAATTGATTTTTCTTCATCAAATTCTGCCCCTGAATTTCTCGCAATTTCTGTTGGATTTTTTCCCTCAAGACGTTTTTTAGCAGCTATGTACATTTCATTAAATGCTCTGTTTTCCTTTTTATTTTCCATAGTATTATCCCCCATATTATTTTTAAATTTTTAAGTAGTTATTAATATTTTAAATTATTATTGATTAGATTTCTATGTTTTTGTTTATCTATATTGCACACATCACTCCCCCATTATCGTTTTAAAATATTTATTTATTGTTTTTCAATAAATAAATATTGACATTCATAAAATACCTTGTTAATCTATAAAATATAGGACTAAAAAGGGGGTAAATTATAGAATGTCTAGGTTAAAAAAATTAGGATTATTTTTTATTTTATTATTTATTTTTATATGCGTCGCAATTGGTGTTCTCATATTAAAAATAGAATATTTTGATCCTTATAATTCAGTTAACTATAGTGAAATGATAGATACAGAAATTCCTAAAAACGCTAAAGTCTTGGATTATAAAGATACTCACGGGGGATTCTTAGGAGATGGCGATTTATATGCAGTTATACAATTTGATAAAAATGAAAAAAACTCATTTTTGAAAAATATAGAGAAAAATAAAAAGTGGAAGAAAACCCCTTTGCAAAAAGATTTAAAACTCATTATATATGGCGGAGAGTTAAAAAAAGATGGAAATTATTATGTGTACGAACCTTTACCTGATTACAATATTCCTAAAACAAAAAACGGAATTTATTATTTTAAAGATAGATTTGCTGAAAATTATCCTGAAGAGGCAGACACTAACATAAATGATAGAGCAGCATATAACATAACATTTGCCCTATTTGATTTGGACACAAATAAGCTTTATATTTATAAATTAGATACTTAACTCATAAAAACTAGGATTAATACTTAAACTAAAGTACTAATCCTAGTTTGCGTTATGTAAATTTTAAACAACTTTACTATGTAATAAAATTTTATTTACAAATAATAAATTTCATTTAGAAAGTCTATAACCTCTATTGTTATAATGTTAAAAGTATTTCCTATAAAATCAACAATTTATTTTATAGAGTCACTTCTAGTTATAATTGAATCGATTAAACCATAATCTAAGGCTTCTTGAGCACTCATAAAGTTATCTCTATCTGTGTCTCTATATATTTCTTCTATGCTTTTGCCTGTATTTTCAGCTAAAATTCTATTTAGTCTTTCTTTAGTTTTTAGTAAATTTTCGGCTACTATTTTTATATCTGTAGCTTGTCCTTGTATACCATTTCCACCTATTAGTGGTTGGTGAATCATAATTTGAGAATTTGGAAGTGCAAATCTCTTTCCTTTTGCTCCACCTGCTAATAAAAATGATCCAAAACTTGCTGCAAGCCCTATACATATAGTTGATACATCACATTTTACATGTTGCATTGTATCGTATATTGCAAATCCTGCGGTTACTGAACCGCCTGGAGAGTTTATATAAAGATAAATATCTTTGTCTGGATCTTCTGCCTCTAAAAATAAAAGTTGTGCTATTACAACACTTGCAGAAGCGTCTGTAACTTCTTCTCCTAAGAATATAATTCTATCACATAATAATCTAGAAAATATATCGTAACTTCTCTCCCCGTTTCCTGTTTGTTGTACTACATATGGTACTACACTCATATTCTCACCTCCTATATAAATTATAGCAATTTTTTCAAATTTTTGTATCAATTTTACATTAATAAATATTTTTATTTACTTTTATTTCTATATTGGGTTGGTGTAATTCCTATAAATCGCTTGAAAATTTTTGAAAAATAGCTTGGACTATCAAATCCCACAGTATCACTTATAATCGTAATAGAATCCTTAGTTTCACTTAACATCTTAGCTGCTATAGATACTTTATATTTTAAAATATATTGAATTGGTGATATTCCAAGTGTATTTTTAAAACATCTTAAACATTCTCTTTCACTTAAATTTACAACTTTCGATATGTTATTTAATGTTATTTGTTTATTATAATTTTTATGTACAAATGAAAGTATATTTTTTATCCTCTCTGAGTTTAAATCATTTCTATTGTTTTTATTTAAATTTAAATCTTGTATATTTTTGAGCATAATATACCACATATGAGATAAATACTCTCTTACTAGAATTTCATATCCAAATTCAGATTTTTCAAATTGTAAAAAAGCATTTTTTATACAATTTGATGCTTCTTCTCCCCAAGAAGTATTTTTATAAAAAGCAATTCCACTTAAATTATTATTTTCAACAATTGGATTTACAAAATTTTGCTCAAATACACTTTGTATCACTCCAGAAATTAAATTCTTGTTAAACACAAGCGAATTTAATATACATTCTTCACTTGTTCCTGCTCTAATATAATGAAGTATATTTGAATTTATAAAAACACCATCACCTTCATTTAGTATAAAATCACTATTATCTAAGTATAAATGAATACTCCCACTTTTCACTCTTATTACCTCTATTTCTTCATGCCAATGCCATGAAATATCACCTGTCACAAATTTATTTACATCAGAATAACACGCCTTGCATGGAAACATAGGTGTCCCAAACAATTCTAATTGTTGGTTATTTTCATCTACTATAATCTCTATAATTTGTTGTTCCATAATATTTTCCCTTTTTTATTTTGTCGCTTTTATTATAGTATACGTCTTTATTATTATTGAACCAAGTTTTTTATAGCGATATTATTATTTTATATTAAAGAAATCGCGATTTATAATTTTAAAAATACATGAATAGAGTTAACTTATTAAAATTTTATTATGCATACACAACAAAAATAAATTTTATGGAGGTATTTTACATGAAGGGAATAATATTTAATTTAAATAATAATATAAAAACCATAGATGGATATAATTTCATAATAAACATGTTAAAAAATCTAAATATCCCATGGATAGAGTTAAAAAATGATTCAATCTATGATTTTTATGAAACTCCAATCGATATCGAAAACTGTATCTTTATTTCAGATTCACAAGAAAACTTAATAGTCTCGTTTTTAGATAATTTTTTATTTTTTATATTAACTAAATAAGTCGTCGCATAAAAATTATCAAATAAATT
>NZ_JADPET010000037.1 GCF_015667935.1 Clostridium sp. 1001270J_160509_D11
TATAAATATGCTTAAAGACATATTTATAGTTATATAAAAATCCATAATATTTCTTATATGATATACTCCGTAAATATCTTATATTTTCTATATCTAAAGTATAAATAAAAATTTTTACTTTATCAATATTATAATATTTATACTGGAATCAAGTATCAATTAATCAAATATAATCTCTTCTAATATTGATACTAACCATTCACTTCTATAATCTATCTCTATTTTTCCCCATTTTTCACTTCTATAATATGGATGTTTTTCTAGAACACTATTTATTTGTTTTGTCCTAACTTTAGGCTTATTTCCAGATATCAGATAAGTCAGTGCACATTTTTCCTCATAATCAGTATATATATCTATCTTTTCTAAAAATGTATTATTTCCTAATTTATTATTATCATTTTTTTCTAGGTATGTAAAATTACCTAATTTATTTATTGTAATATTATAAAAATTATCATCCTTATACCATTCCTGTTTACCATAAAGTTGTTCATCCTGCCAACATTTTTCTTGTGGTAATATATGCTCTATTTCAAAAGTTTCATATTCATTAATTTTATCATTCATTCTATTACCAATTAAAGTTAATATACATCTTATCTTTTTTCTATCATTATAATTTTTTATATTAAAAACTTTATTTAAGATAGAATTTAAAGTAAGTTTTTTTAAATCTACTATGTTGTCCTTTAATATTTTTTTTGCATTATTTATATTATTGTCATTAATTGATTTTATTACATCAATGAATATTTTTGTTTGCTTATTCGGGTTTAAACCGGAAAAAATAAAACAAAAAGCAATTTTTTCTAATAACCCAATTATTTCTTCCCTTTGCTTTTCTTCCAAATTATATGCAGCTAAAAACACACCCGCAGACTGTTCATGTCCTAATTCTCTTATATTTAAAATACACTCATATCTTTTATAGTTATTAATGTATTCTATATAGTATTTTGCATTCTCCAATAAATCTTTTACTAAATTTAATACATCTTCTTTATTATTTAATTTAAGCTTAATAAACCAATTATATATATTTTTCTTGCTAAAATTACATGTAACATCTGCTTTTGATAGAATATAATGCCTTAAAAATTTATTTACATTTATTTTATATTTTCCCATTGTTCTAATAGTAGATGGTTCCAATAAACACTGTAATTTATACCATTCTTCTGCCAGTAGATCTAAAAATTTCTCATCTTCATTATATATCGTAAATAAATAGTCTTTTAGCATTTCCAGTGTTGTTAAGTTTACTCTACAATTATTAATAGTATTAAACTTTGTATGTGCCAGATGATCTGGTATATTATCTAATGTTATAGTAACATTCTCTAAAATATTATGTAAAAAATCTATTAACTCCTCATCTGAATACTTTCTTAGCTCTCTTTCTATTACATTATTTGCATTAATTAATTTATCATCAAAAATAGTTTTTATAGAATTTTTATCTATATCTATATTTTCCACTAGATTCTCATATATTTGGTTATCATTAAACATCGGACTTAAACTCAGTATTACAAACTTATTTCCATTTATATTTATATTAGAATATAATACTTTTTCTATTAATTTTATTTCATTTTTATATTTTTTTATATTTACATATAATCTTATCCTAATATTAGCTAATATCAAAGTCAATGTTGTTAAACGCTGAAATGAGTCATATATTTTTATACATTCTATTTTTCCATATTTTTGTGTTTGTATTGTATCCTTTACATAAGCTCCTTCATTAATATAAAGACCTTTTTTCCCATAAAGCTTAATATCTTGTATTAATTTTATAATCTCATCTTTACCCCACACATATTTTCTTTGCCCAGTATACAAAGCAAATATATTATCATTTACTAATAATTCCTTTATAGGCTTTTTGATGTACCTTAACATTTAATTTTCTCCTTTGTATTATGTTTCATTTTTTTAAATCACAATCTCAGTTGTTTCATTTCTTTTTTACTATAACACTTTTATATCTAATTTTCTATACTTTTTCTTATTTGCCACTTTTTACCTGATAAAATTCATACAAAAAGGCCTCACGCAATACTCCATTTATATTACATAAGGCCCTTAATATATAAAAACTTGACCAGTGATACATTAATCTAATCACTAAAAAAAATATATACTTTTATTAATATATAAATTAATAAATTCTTTAATACTATTTATTTCTGAATTTATTTCATAACTTGTAAACCTAATTACATTATAACCATTTAAAATCATATTTCTATCAAAATTATATTTATAAGTTTTTCTTATAGCATAACTATCATCATCAATTAGTATAACTAGTTTTTGTTTATTTGGCAAAATAAGAAGAAAATCCACACACATATTTTTTGTAAAATATTGTCTATTTATTCCTAGATCTATATACACATTAGGAAATAAGAAAAAATCTCTTCTTTTATCACAATAAAAATTGTCCATATAGAATTCATAAAATTTATTTTTTTCATATCTGTCTTCCTCTAAAGATTTTTTTATATTTTTATAAAACTCTTTTTCATTTATATTATTTCTTATACACCAGTATTCTATATCTATTTTTCTTATACCTAAATTGCCTATCCTTTCATTATATGTATAATAACCTTGAACATTATTTCCTACAATATCTAATATCTCATTTTGTTCTTTGATATTCATAGGTGCAAAAATTATAGGTCCATCTATATTTGAATTATATATCTTACCACCATTAATTATATCAGGATTAACTTCAAAAACTTTTCTTAATTTTTTATTTGTTAAATTAGAATCAGCATTCCATTCTTCTGTAGGTTCATCTATTTTTTTTTGTATTTCAATACTCTTTTCTATAAAATTTTGATTATTATTTTTTTTATTACAATCATTCATATTATTTACAATAATTTCAGGTATACATACAGTTCCATCTGGAAGTGTTATAACTGGAGGTTCTAAATCAACATTACCTCTAAGTACTCTTCTTAAATGACCATATATTTTTTTTACCCTTTTATTCAATAGTTCATAAAATTTAGAGTTAACATTTGTAGCTGATTTATTTAAATTAATTCCTAATACCATATCCCAATCACCATTAAGATTACTATATGCTCTAACTCTATTTAAAGATGGATGCTTTACAGTTCCTCCAATTGCTTGTGCTTTAATTATATTTAAACCATTCCTATCTATATAATATCCTTGATTTTTTTCATTTATCTTGACTAACTCCTCAGCTTTAGCCATTTTATCATTAATATTATCTTTCTTTAGTATTACAAATTCAATATCCATACTTGCATCTTTATTAGCAAACGGAAGTATTTCTTTTATATTCAATATATTTCTATATTTAAAATCTGCAGCAATACTTAATTTATTTTCTTTTAATAATTGCTGATCTTTTAAAAGTGGATGAATTGCTCTACATTTTTTTATCTTTTCCATTGTATTAGACTTTATGTAAATATAATTACCATTGGCTAAATAATTATGATATCTTATACAGAGATTATTATATAAATGTTCTATTTCTAAATGAAAATTTTGTTGTGATATCATATTTTTATATATATTTTTTAAGGATACTATAGTTCCTGTATCAATAGATATATCTAAAGCACTTTCTTCTTTAATATTATTTAATAATTCTATAAATTCCTCTGGCAAAGTGCATTCTTTTGATGGTGGTATAAATTTAGTATTTTTTATTTCTTCTATATCTATATAATTTTTAATCCAACCTGAACTATTATTAGTAAATATCTCGGTGTTCCTACTTAATGCCATACTAGCTATATTTATGCCTGCATGGAACTTTCCAATATCATCATATTGTTTTTCTACTATATCTCCATCTTCACCACCAAAACTCAAAGAATATTGTAGTGTTTTTTTATCCATTCCACAACCATCATCAATTATAAGAATGTCAATATGTGTTTCATTCTTATCTAAGACAATAATAATATTTGTTGCTTTGGCATCTATACTATTGTCGATAAATTCAGATAGAGAATTAGAAAAACTAAGCCCTAGTTCTGATATATTTTCAACACCTTTTGATTGTAAAAACGGTATTGCATCCTCACCCAAGCTTGTCTTTTTATTTTGTATTATCTGAGAATAATTTTTTTCCATTATTATATTTCCTCTTATCATATAAATTAGATTCTTTCATTTGATTATATAATCTTATTATTTGAGTTCAAGTTATCATATTTAACAATATTTGTCCACCCATATCATTCTATCTTATAAAAGATAAATAAATACTCATGCTCTATTAAATATAAATTTCTCTTTTTACAAATATCCTTCCATCTATCAGTAAATCTACAATTATTCTGTTTCTTTATTATAATTTCTTTCAATATAAATCCTTGTTGTAAAAAAATATTCATTACATTAAAACCCAATGGTTGTATAAATCCATTTTTTCTTGTATCACCTATCAATATACAGCAATATTTTTTATGCTTTAAAACTCTGTAACAACTCTTAGCTACCTCTTTCATTGCTTTAAAATATTCATCAAATTCTAATAAAGAAATGTCTTTTTCATTAGTCTTACTATATTTAATAATATTAGCATATGGTGGATGGGTACAAATTAAATCTATACTATCATCCTTAATAATAGATAAGTTTCTTGCATCACACTTTCCAATAAAAAATTCCTTATCTGTTTTAAATATTTTTATTTTTTCTTTACATAGATTTAGTGCATTGCTATTTATATCTAGCGCTACACACCTTCTATTTAATCTACATGCTTCTATTAGGGTTGTACCTCCACCTATAAACTGATCTAGAACTATATCTTTTTCCTTTGAATATCTAATTATTAAATTTTTAGGTACATGGGGACTCCAATTTCCTCTATATTTACCATCATGGTTCAACCACTTTCCTCGATTTGGGAAATCCCAAATTGTTGTATTTTCTATACTTTCAATAATAATCACCTCTGTTAGATTATTATCTTAAATTTTCTTATTTATACTAATAGTTGTTAATTGTTATCTATAAGCTAATATTCTTATTTTAATTATATACAAAAATAAGAATATATCTTTCTAATTTTCTTCAATCTTACTCAATCCAAAAACCAACCCCCACGACTTTAAATCCGAAAGTAAACCTCCAAAAACACCCTCTTTCCGCCAAAACTCAGTCACAAAAACCACTATTTGTATAAAATATCACACAATATTCCATCTAAATAAATCATATTTCTACTTCTTTATACAGTATTTATAGTATATAATTTAAGTAAGAAAACAAACATTCGATATTTTTGTAGAGACAAATCTATTTTACGGTAGATAACAATTTTCTCACCTTTGGCAATGGACACTTCTTTTTATTCTACCTAGTAATTTTCTAATTTTTAAAAGGAGGACTTTTATATTATGAGATTTAGTTTTTTTGGTTTTTCGCAGCGTGCAGCAATTGATTTAGGGTTAGATCCAGCGGATTTATTAATTCTTAGATGGTTTGTTGATTTTAGAAATTCTGGCAAAATGATTAGTAAAGAGATTGATGGCAAGATGTTTTATCTTGTTTCTTATAGTGCTGTTGCTGAGGACCTTACTATCCTTTATATGAAAAAAGATTCTGTTTATAGAAGATTTAAAAAAATGTGTGATAAAAATGTTTTAGAAAAACGAGTTATTAAAAGTAAAAAAACACTTGTTTATTTTAATACTGCCGAAAATTTTCCTAAGTTAGAAGACTTTTCTTTTGTAGAAAAATATATTAAAAATATGAAAAAGGAAAATAGTTATAATTATACTCCCGCTCAACTTAATGATGCTGAAGATACTTGCTTAGATGATAAAGCTATATCTTCTGATAATAACCATAATGCAGATATATGCGTAGATGATAACACTATCTGCTCTGATAATAACTGTGATGAAGTACCATGCTTAGATGATAAGGCTATATCTTCTGACAATAATCATAATACAGATATATGCCTAAATGATGCCACTATCTGTTCTGATAATAACTGTTCTGAAGATATATGTGTAGATAATGACGCTATAGCATCGGATAATAACCGTAATGAAGATAATCCTTATAATACTATTACTCAAATTAAACCTATAAAAATCAAATCTCAAGATATTAAACTTAATGAGATTAAAGATACAGAAGTTAGTCCTAAAAATACTAACCCTAAAACGATTAAATATGCGAAAGCTAAATCAAAAAAGTCTAAGCATAGTAAATCTAAATCTAAAAAAGCTAAATCAAAAAGTGCTAGACAAAACGTAATTAAATCCGAGAAAATTATAAATAAAAATATTAGTAGCTCCAAAATTACACCTGCTAATATTAAGAACTATGAAAATAAACCTAAAAAAGTTATATCACAAAAAACTCAGAAAGAAATTCAGTATGATGATAAATCTTCTAGCGATAAATCTCCGAATAATAGCTCTAATAATCCAAGTAATAATTTTTTTAATTTAAGACAACATCCTATATACTTAAAGCAAAAACTCATGCTTGAATTATTACATATTCTAGGTTTAAATCCAAAACCATCAATAAAAAACCAAACTCTACTGCTATAAAAATGACATGGAAAAAAATCAATACCCCATGGATTTAAATCAACATGGTACGGAAAAAATTCAACACCCCTCGGATTCAATTACAAACGGTACGGATGAGACACCGTACCTCCCGTATAGAAAACCGTACCCCTCGGATGAAACACCTGACCAAAAGATAAATCTATTATATTAATCTATTATATAAATCTATTAAATCAGACACACGCTGCTTGTGGATTTTGTATTATTGTTTAAATCAAGATTTCTGGATTATATGTCTCTCTCTTTTGATTTTCTAGAACCGCTTGAGATAGAGTTTATTCAAAATTCGCTTGTAGCAATTGGGGGGTAGTTTACAGGCAATGCCTTGAAATATTTTGTGCAGAATAATAATATTAACAGAAAATGTATTGCAGATTTTTGCTATTTTGTTTAATATTATTACAAAGCCAAAAATTAGGAGGTAATTATGCACAAAATTTTAAATGTCGCTTTAATTGCACATGACAAGAAAAAAGATACATTAGTTAGCTTTTGTATCGCTTATGAAGGCATATTAGCTAAATACGGTTTATATGCTACCGGGACAACTGGGAAAAGAATTATGGCTGAAACAAACTTGGACATACACAGACTTGCTTCTGGACCACTTGGTGGTGATCAGCAAATAGGTTCTTTAATTGTCAACAAGGATATCGACCTAGTAATTTTCTTAAGAGACCCATTAACTGCTCAAGCGCACGAGCCAGACATCCAAGCCTTAATCAGACTTTGTGATGTTTATAGCGTGCCAATTGCCACTAACTTAGCGTCTGCAGAAATCTTCATCAAAGCCTTAGATGAGGGTGAATTAAACTGGAGATTAGATTAAAAAAAAGAGTGTCCAAAATAATTTTAATTTATTTTGGATACTCTCCCTGGTTGTATTATTTTTAATACTTCCCTTTTCTAGATTTTATACAAATATTTTGATGACTTTCTATATTAAGTGAATATTTTTAAATTATAAAGTTTTTTCAAAGGCTACTCTTTTTCCGCCATCTTCTAAATAAATAATTCCACAGTATTTAAATCCGTTTTTCTTAAGAAGGTTTTGCATTGGTATGTTTTCTTCGTGAGTATCTACTTTTAAGCTATTTACTTTATTTTGTCTGCATACATCTTCTGCATATTTTATTATTTTGTGAGAAAGGCCTTTTCCTTTTTGAGTATTATCTACTGCTATTCTATGTATTACTCCGTAATCTCCGTTTGTAATCCATTTTCCATCAAGAATATTTTCATAAGATGTTTCTTTTGTAAATGAAATTACTGTTGTTGCGATTATATTTCCATTCTCCAACATTACATAGCTTTCCCCATTTTCTATATCATTATTTATAACTTCTTCATTTGGATAATTATTTTGCCATTGGTCAATATTTTGCTCTTTGAAATATGCTTGGGCTTGTTTTACTATATCCATTATTTTTGTTATGTCTGATTTTGTTGATTTTCTAAATTCCATTTTATTCTCCTTTTTATTTAATACATTCAATCTAGATATATTTTATATAGCTAGATTAACTATAAATTTATTACTCAGTTACACATTTATTTAAAAATAAAAATCCTTCTTTGATATTTTTATGTTTTAAATGACTTACATCAAAGTTGAAAATTTTAAATACTAGCTGTATACACAATCCTAATCCGAATGTAGTTATATATTTTCTTCATACTCTCACCTAGCCTTGATTTTTATACTCATGCCAATACTCTTCAATGTTTTCACTCATTTTTTTAATTAATTTTGTTGCCATTTCTTTTTCTTCTTTGCTAAAACCTTCAAAACTTATTTTTAACTGTTTAGCTTCTTCTTGCATTATAAAATCATATACTTTTAACGCATTTTCTGTCGGCGTTAATTTGTATCCTCTCTTATCCGATTCATCTTGTTCCTTGTTTATATATCCAAGTTCAATTAATTTTTGTACTGCTTTTGTAGTCGTCGTCTTATCAACTTTTAACATATTCGATAGCTCCACAAAATTTATACCTGGATTTTCACAAATCCTTGTTATAAATAAATATTGACCTTTTTTTAAATCGAATTGTTTATACTTCCAATCTGCTGTGGAATTTATTGCTCTTGATAATGCACCGACATATCTCAAAGTTTCATATTCTAAATTATTCATAATCTCACTCCTATTATATAAATATAGTTGAACTTTCAACTATTTTTATATAATAGTCCTTTTTAGTTGAAAGTTCAACTATTTTTTTACGAAATTTTTCATCCTTACAAAAAATACATCCACATAAAATGTATATATTTCCATATTTCAAACCATTATGGTTTTATTTCAAACCAAGTGAAAATTTTTTTGTATAATTTATAAATTTTTTTGTTTTTTCGCAAGTTTTTACAATTTTCTACATATCCTATAGGATATAATACTTTTTGTATTCCGAAATGACGAGGGTATGGAATTTAAGCAATTATTAAAAAGGTCATTAAAAAAATTATTAAAAGAGACTTGGTTGTGGGGACTATTATGGCTCAATAATTAAAAATGCCGCAAATCAATGATACATAATAAAAATCATTTCAACATGAAAAGAAGCATCCAGTTAAAACTGAAATGCTTCTTCCTTTTTTTATATTAAAAATTTAACCCCTAAGTTTTTGCCTTACCATTCAAATTGTCCATCTTCTTTAATTTTGAAAAAGTCAGAATATCCAAGGTCAAATACTCTTTCTTTTAAGTTTTCTACTTTTATTTTATCTTTTATAAGTTGAGTATAAACTCCAACATATGAGATGTCTCCTTGTGCTATGAAACCAGTCAGAACATTATCTTTTATTACTGCTTTTTTATAATTTTCACCATCTGTATATGTAAATACATCATAAGTGTCGTCTGCTGGCGTGATAAATCCTATTGAAACTGTAGGTATACCCATAAAGTTCATTGTGTTTTTAAACTCAAATGTATCGTCTATTGTGGCTTTTTTTCCTGCCATGTTTGTCGCTGCTACTTGTGCTTGTTTTGTGGCTAATGGCCAGATTCCTGTTCCTGTTATGTCACCCGCTGCGTATATATCTTGTTTATTTGTTTCACATTTTTCGTTTATTTTGATTCCTTTTTCTGTCTCAATTCCTGAACCTTTTACAATTTCTATATTAGATCTTACTCCTGTCGAAACTATCAACAAATCACAAGGAATTATTTCTCCATTTTTTATTCCAATGCCTTTTATATTTCCATCTTCGTCTAAAAATACTTCTGATGCCATGCAATTTTTAAGGATTTTTACTCCCTTTTGTTCAAACTTATCTTCATAAACTTTAGCTGCCCTAATA
Source organism: Clostridium sp. 1001270J_160509_D11 (assembly GCF_015667935.1). GTDB lineage: Bacteria > Bacillota > Clostridia > Peptostreptococcales > Peptostreptococcaceae > Intestinibacter. The sequence continues at coordinate 9,922 of NZ_JADPET010000037.1, forward strand.
TCAAGTTGTTTGTCTAAAATTCTATCTTCTGATGCGATTAATGTTAAAGTACCTACATTATCTAACTCAACTAATCCTGCTAATGCGTCCATTCCGACAAGACCTGCCCCCATAATTACAATACGTTTAGAGTATTTTGCTTTTTCTCTAATCATTACAGCATCTTCTATATTTCTAAGTGGGTATACATTTTTGGCATCTCTCAAATTTTTAATCGGAGGAATAAACGCATTGGCACCTGCTGTTATTAACAACTTGTCATAAGCCAACTCTTCTCCTTTTTTGTCTTTTTCATATTTAATTTTTTTGTTATCTGGGTCAATTGATTTTACTGTCGCTTTTTTTATCCAAGTTGCATCTTGCTTCTTTATAAAATCTTCGTCCACAAAATTAATTCCATCTATTGTTCTGTGTCCTGAAATTACATGGTGTAACATGCAACGAGAGTAAATTTTTTCGTCTTTTGATACTACAATAATTTTTGCGCTTTTGTCTAATTCTCTGATTGTCTTTACTGCAGTTATTCCAGCGATACTCGCACCTATTATCACATAAGTTTTTATATTTTCTTGTGAGGTTGTAGCTACATCTGATGATAATTCTACCTCCTCACTTTGTAATTCTAAAGCACCGCTTGGACAATTATACACACATAAAGGAATATCTTCCTCTTTGCACAAATCACATTTTATTATATCTTGTTTTGTTCTGTCGTCTGGTTTTAATATTCCATAAGGACAGCTCATCACACACATATAACATGATCCACATCGTTTCTCATCATAAGAAACAATCCCTGTTATAGAATCTTTTGTTATAGCTCCACTCATACATGTTGCAACACATTCTGGTTTGTCACAATGTCTACAAGTTAGTGGAACTGGACTCTCTTCATAATTTAGTTCTATGTGATTTCTACTTTCTGTATCTATATTGGATAAATCTATAAAATATTTATCTTTATTTACATCTATAAAGCTATCGAATTTATGTTTTTCGCTACAATTTCTAGTCATACAGGCTACTACACAACTTTTGCACCCCGTACACAAATCTTTATGAATTATTATTCTGCGCATTTGACCACATCCTTAAAAATTATTTTAAACCTAAGCCTTTTCTTCTATCTAATATCTCTGATTCTAATATTTCTGCTGATGCTACTGGGTCTGGGTTTATTATTACACTTCCTCCAGTTATGTCTTTTAGTCCTTCTGTAAGAACTTGTGTCACTAATGGTCCTCCTGTTACAAATGGTGGTAAAGCTAGGTGAAGTGGTAGTCCTAAAGCTAAACCGAATGCTCCATCTGCTAGTGCTTGCTCTTCTAACCATTGTGGTGCAGAAAGTGCTACTGGTAATTGTGGTATATCTACATTTAATGCCTCTGCCAATTCACTAACAACTATTTCGATTCTTCCTATTGCTAGACATGGTCCAAAGTTTAGTACTGGTGGTATATTTAATTTTTTACAGACTGCTTTTAAATTTTCGCCTGCTAATTCTTCTGCTCCAGGTGACATCAATCCTACGTTTTCTAGTCCACCTGTTGAACATCCTGCTGATAATACTAATATGTCTTTTTTGATTAATTCTTTTACTAATTCAACTGTATGAACATCATGTCCGCCCGCAGTCATGTTTGAACATCCGACTACACCGACAACACCTTTTATTGTTCCATCAGCGATTAAGTCTATTAATGGTTTCCAATTCCCACCTAAGAATTCTTTTAAGTTCTTTTCACTAACACCTGTTAGCGATTTATCATAACCGTGGTCTTTTGGTATATCTATTTCTACATTTCCTCTTCTCGCTTTATACGCTTCTACTGCTTCATTTATCAATCTGTGGTCTATTTCATCAAATTTATCTCTATCTAATTGGATTAATTCTGCATTTTTCTTTTTAGCAACATCATCTAAACAAATCATTTTTACTTGTAATTTGTCTGCTATTGGTTCAAGCCCTGGCAATGTGCAGTTAAATTCTGAAACTACCATATCTACTGCCCCTGTTGCTAAAACTGCCTCACTTGTGTAGTTATTTCCTGCATGCCCTGCAAATATTTCTTTGTAGTGTTCTCCTCTTAATTGTAAGTCTTGGCCTACACATGTACATCCTACTAATCTGAATCCTTTTGCTCCTACTGATTTAGCTACTTCTACTACTTCTGGTAATTTTATTTTTTCTTGGAAACTTGCGAATGTTGAATGTTGATGTCCTGTTACCATTATGTTTATATAGTCTTCATCAATTACTCTAAAGCCTACTGGAGCCATTCTTATTACTGGGTCTCCTAAAACTATATCATTTAATAAGTTTGTTAAAGTTAATCCATATAAACCTGTGCAAATTCCTAGTGATAGACAATGCATTAACATATCTACTGGGTCTGAGCTTAAGTTTGTAGATGATTTTACACATCCATCAAATACTTCTGATTTTGCTCCACCTGGCATGATTCCAAGCTCTTTCCATTTATCAACTCTCATATGGTAAGCTAGCTTTTCAACTAATTCCATTTTTTCATATCTCGGTTTGTATAAATCTTTTAGGATTGCATCTGCTATTTTTACGCATCTTTTGTGTGGGTCATCATCAAATATTCCTAATTCTTCGCCTAATATGTTTAGAGCTTTTTCACTTTTTATAACCCCATTGTGTTCTCCAACATGTTTTACATTTAATGCTGTATTTTCAACAACGTGTAGATAACATGCTGCCCCTGCTGATACTGCTCTCAAGAAGTTTCTCGCTACTATTGTATCTGCATCTGCTCCACATATTCCTCTTGGTGATTTTGGAGTTACTCTACATGGTCCGTTTGAACATAATCTACAACAGACACCTTGAAGTCCAAATCCACATTTTACTTTTTGGTCGATTGTTCTTTGAAATGCTGTTTCAAATTCTCCTGATTTTGATGCTACAAAGTTTTCTAGTTTTTTGTCTGCACTTTGACACATTTTACAAGTGTTACAATTCATATTTTTTACTCCCCCTTATTAATTATTTTTTAATTTATTTATACCATAATTTACCACTAATAAACACCTAATTTGTTAATTTTTTAATTTTTAAGTCAGTTTCAAAACTTAGAATACAAACTATATATTCAAAATCCTAACTATTTTTTGACCCAAATTCTTATTGTGATATAGAATAAACTTTGCTATAATTATAAGTGAAATTAAAATCATTATAAGGGGGATTTTAGTATGGCTTACAAAATAACAGACGATTGCGTTGCTTGTGGTTCATGTGCTGATGAATGTCCAAACGATGCTATAACTGCAGGGGACGACAAATACAGCATAAATGCTGACGAATGTTTAGATTGTGGATCATGTGCTGATGCCTGTCCAAACGATGCTATAGTTGAAGAATAATAGCAGAGAAGACTATCTGAGGGGTTTTCGACCTCGGATAGTTTTTTGTTGGGTTGTTTTTAATTTCAAAAATTTTGACATCAATTAAGGAGAATAAAGATATGGCTTACATAATAAGTGATGCTTGTATAAGCTGTGGTGCATGCGAATCAGAATGCCCTGTAGAATGTATATCAGCTGGAGATGACCAATACGTAATAGATGCAGATAGCTGCATAGAGTGTGGTTCTTGTGCTGACGTATGTCCTGTAGAAGCTCCAAGCGCTGAATAATTTGAACGTACTTTTTTATTTTTAATGAGAAGGCTAAGTGATTTTATCACTTAGCTTTTTTTAATATAATTCTAATGAAAGCGACTTTGTCTATTGATTTAAATTAACTTCATTTATGGTGGCAACGACTTTGTCCGTTACTTTAAGTTCACTTCGTTCATGGCGCCAACGCTTCCGTCCTTTGCCTTAGTTTTTTACAATAAAAAAGCTACATGAATCACGTACAAATTTCATGTAGCAGTTTATTATAATTTTTTATAAATGTAAAGTATCTCGATTACTCTTCTTTCATTAAGTATGATAATGTAAATAAACTTTCAGTTAAGTTTACATTTTCAACTATAATATCATCTGGTACTTTTAAGTCCATTGGCGCAAAGTTCCAAAGCCCTTTTACACCACATGCAACTAATCTATCAGCTAATTCTTGAGCTCCGTTTTTTGGAACACATAAAATACCTATATCTATTTTATTATCTTTTACGAAATCCTCAATACGATCTGAATCTAATATTTCAAAATCTCTTATCTTTAATCCAATTATTTTTGGATTAGCGTCAAATAATCCTTTTATTTCAAATCCAGCTTTTCTGAATCCAGAATAGTTAGCTATTGCTTGTCCTAAATTACCTGCTCCTATTAGAATTGCATTATATGGTCTGTCTAGCCCTAGAATTTTTCCGATTTCCGCATGAAGGGCTTCGATATTGTACCCATACCCTTGTTGTCCAAATCCACCAAAATTATTTAAATCTTGTCTTATTTGTGATGCCGTAAATCCTATTATTTCACTTAATTCTTTTGAAGATATTCTTTGTACGTCGTTATCAAGTAAGTCACCAAGATATCTGTAATACTTAGGTAGTCTTCTGATGACCGCCATTGATATGTTTTTACCTGCCATCGTCTCACCTCTTTTAATTTAATATTTTCATAACAATATAATTAAATAATACCATATTTTTTAAATAGTTTCATATATCCTTGATTATATTATATCAAAAGTTTATAATTTTAGGTAGTTTAAGGAGGTAGAAAACTTATGATCATTTTATCTTGCAATAATTTGAATAAAAGTTTTGGCGTAGATTCTATCCTTGAAAATGCTAGTTTTACTATAAATGAAGGCGATAAAGTCGGAATCGTTGGAGTTAACGGTACTGGAAAGACGACTTTATTCAAAATTATTTCCGGTGAATATGGATATGACAGTGGGGATATTTACACTTCTAAGGATTGTGAGATTGGTTATTTAGAGCAAAATACCAATTTTTATTCGGAAAATACTATATTAGAAGAGGTTCTTGAAGTATTCAGACCTCTTATCGAAATGGAAGAAAATCTTAGACAACTTGAAATCAAAATAGCTGAAGAAGGAAGTAAATCAGATTCTAAAATCTTAGATAAATTAATGGACGAGTACTCGCACAAAATGGAGCAATTTGCTGCAAATAACGGATACGGATATAAATCCGAGGCGAAAGGTGTTCTTATTGGTTTAGGATTTAAAGACAGTGACTTTGACAAGAAAGTTGATATTCTTTCTGGTGGGGAAAAAACAAGAGTACTTTTAGGTAAGTTACTTCTTAAAAAACCTACATTATTACTTCTAGACGAACCGACAAACCACCTTGATTCTGAGGCAATTGAGTGGTTAGAGTTCTTCTTAAAGCAATATAGAGGTACTGTTATGCTTATTTCCCATGATAGATATTTCCTAGACCAAGTGGTAAATAGAACTTTCGAAATCTACAACAAAAAACTTAAGACTTATAATGGTAATTACTCTGATTTTATAGAGCAATCTAAAGTCGAAAAAGAATTAGAACTTAAAAAATATGAAGACCAACAAAAAGAACTGAAAAAACAAGAAGAGTCTATCGAAAGGCTTAAGGCTTATGGTCGTGAAAAACATCTTAAAAGAGCTAGAAGTAAGGAAAAAGCTCTTGATAAGGTTGATGTTCTTGATAGACCTGAATTATACAGAAAGAAAGCAAAAATATCTTTTGACCCAGCTGTTGTCAGTGGTAATGATGTAATGCAAGTTAAGGATATTTCTATGGGATATGGCGATAGAATGTTATTCAAAGGCTTGAATTTCGAGATATATCGTGGGGAAAAAGTCGCTCTAATCGGGCCAAATGGAATAGGTAAATCGACTTTATTCAAAATAATAATGAATGAACTTACTCCTCTTTCTGGTGATGTGAAACTTGGTACAAATGTAAACGTGGCTTATTTCCACCAAGAGCAAAAAACTCTTGATTTAAATAATACAATTATTGATGAAATTTGGAAAGACAACACACATCTTACTCAAACTCAAATTAGATCTATGCTTGGTGCATTCTTATTTGAAAATGACGATGTATTTAAACAAATTTCTTCACTAAGTGGGGGCGAAAGAGCTAGAATAGCTATATTAAAATTAATCTTATCAAAAGCGAACTTCCTGCTTCTTGACGAACCGACAAACCACTTAGATATAGATTCAAAAGAAGTTTTAGAAGATGCCCTAAATGGCTATACTGGAACAATATTCACAATTTCACACGACAGATATTTCTTAAACACTGTAGTAGACAAAATCTTAGTATTAGATGAAAACGGAATTACTGAATATCTTGGTAACTATGACTATTACATGGCTAAAAAGAAAGAATCTGAAGAGATAAACGCTGTTGTTGAAGAAGAATCAGAAAAAACTAAAACTCAACTTAAAGAAGAAAAACGTCGTGAACGTGAAGAACGTGAAAGACAAAAGAAAAACAGAAACAAAATAGTTAATACAGAAAAAGAAATCGAGCAAATAGAAACTAAAATAAGTGAGCTTGATGAACTTCTTTGTTTAGAAGAAGTTTACTCTAATCCTGAACGTTCTAAAGAAGTTTCACAAGAGAAATCTAACTTAGAAGATAGACTTGCTGAACTTTATGAGCTTTGGGAAGAATTAATGTAATAACTTATTATTTAAATAAAAAAAGTTCTAGTTTACCTCATTTAAGTAGGTATCTAGAACTTTTTATTTTGTCTATTTAATCATATAGTCACTTTATTATATGAGCTTTTTTAATATTTAGAACTAATTTTAAATACTATTTTTTAGCTGCAACTATACTTATTTCAACTAATAAGTTTTCTCTAGCCATGTTAGCTTCTACACAAGCTCTTGCTGGCTCATTTCCGTTTTCTACCCAAGCATCCCAAACTGAGTTCATATCAGCGAATAATGCCATATCTTTTACGTATATAGTTGCTGATAATATGTGGTTTTTGTCAGAACCATATTGGTTTAATATTGCTTCAGCTTTAGCTAAAACTGCTGCAGTTTGTTCTTTCATATCACCTTCGTCGTTAGTTAATCCACTTAAGTAAAGAGTGTTGTTATGTTCAACTACTTTACTCATTCTTCCTGTTCCTTCAAATCTTTTGATTTCCATGATGTCTTCTCCTATTTTGTCATAATTTGTTTATATAATTCTAAAAATTGTTAGTTATTTATCGAACAAAATCTAGATTATATTTTATTAGTTAATGTCTATTTTTAAGTTTGGCACTGCGTTTAATGACATATCATCAATTTTTCCATTTATAAAATTATGATATCCTGCACACCCTATCATAGCTGCGTTGTCTGTGCATAAATCTAATCCTGGGAATTTTATTTCTATGCCTTTTTCGTTTGCCATTTGTGTTATCTTTTCTCTTAGTGCTGAGTTTGCAGCAACACCACCAGATAAGGCAATTGTTTTGTATCCTTTTTCTTCGGCTGCATTGACAGCTTTTGTAGATAATACTTCTACTACTGCCTCTTGGAAAGATGCAGCAACATCTTCTACTACTATCTCTTGTTTTTTCATTTTTTGAGCATTTAAATAATTTAATACTGCTGATTTTAATCCACTAAAACTAAAATCATATGAATCATCTAAGTATGCTCTTGGGAATTCTATTGCATGTTTGTTTCCTTGTTTTGCAAGCTTGTCTATTATTGGTCCACCTGGATATCCAAGCCCCATAGCTCTAGATATTTTATCAAATGCCTCACCAGATGCATCATCTCTAGTTCTTCCTAGGATTTCATAATTTTGATAATCTTTAACCTCAACTAAGTGAGTATGCCCTCCTGAAACTACTAAAGTTATAAATGGAGGTTTTAAATCTTTGTGTTGTATATAGTTTGCATTTATGTGACCTTGCATGTGGTTTACTCCAACTAGTGGAACACCAAGCGTAAACGCAAGTGCCTTAGCATAAGATAATCCTACTAAAAGAGCTCCAACTAATCCTGGTCCATAAGTTACTGCTATGTGGTCGATATCTTCTGCTTTTATTCCTGCTGTGTCTAGTGCCTCTTGATAAACTGCATCTATATTTTCAATGTGTTTTCTTGATGCAACTTCTGGAACTACACCACCGAACTTTTTATGTAATTCAATTTGTGTTGAAACTATATTTGCAAGTACTTCTCTTCCGTTTTTTAATACTGCAACTGCAGTCTCATCACAACTACTTTCTATCGATAAAGTTATTATATCCTTCATTGTTTCACCGCCTCATATTCTAGCTATTTATAATTTTGTATATTTGCGTTTATTAATTTTTTTATTTATATCATTCATTATGCAAATGTCATATTTATAATTCTGATAGCTGATTCCACATTATTATTGCGTCTTCTCTATCGCTATAATATTCTTTTCTGACTCCTGCCATTTTGAATCCATACTTTCTGTATAGATTTTGTGCAACTGTGTTTGAACTTCTAACTTCTAAAGTCATTGAAACTAATCCATGCTCTTTACAAAGTTTCACCATTTCAGCCACTAATCTATCACCTATTTTTTGTCCTCTATAATCGCTGTGTACTGCTACGTTTGTTATGTGACCTTCATCAACAACAAACCAAACGCCCACATACCCAACAATTACAGAATCCAACTCAGCCACAAGATATCTAGCTAAGTTGTTTTTTAGTTCATCCATTAGAGATTTTTTTGACCATGGATCATCAAAACAATTTACCTCTACTCTATGAACTCCATCTATATCGTCTTTTCTCATTGGTCTAATTATTAAGTTATTCATATTTAATTCTGTGCCCAGCCCCAAAATTGGGTTTAAATCCATATGTAAATCTTGATTTATATTATTTAGATTTTCTCGATTCTTTTCCATTTTGAAACCTCACTTTTCTCCAATATTATTAATTATTTTTGTAGACTAAATAGTATTTATATTTATATAGCCTTTATTAATTATTTTTGTTCTTGAAGTTTTCTTTCAGCTTCTAATTTTCTTTGTTTTTCTTCATATTGTTCTTCTGCTTGTGATTTTCTGATATATAGCGGATTTACTGTATAACAATCGAATATATCTTTTCCTTCATCAAATTTAACTTTCGCCACAGAACATAAACTTCCTGCTTTTGTCACGTTATTTGATGCTGCTGGAATTTCTATATTAGATATTTCTCTTATTTTGTCTTCGTATTTATAAACAGCTTCTCCAACTAATATCCATTGTTCACCGCTTTGTGCTAATTCTTCAAGAAGTTCGTCTATTTGTTGAATTCCGATTTCTTTTATTTCTACTAATTTTGTACCTTCATATTGGTATCTTCCTGTATAAACTTGATTTCTTTGTGCATCTAATATTGAGCATATTTTTTTATCACAAAGGTTCATATTTGCTGCTAAAGCCTCTAGTGAATTAACTCCTATCACTGGTATATCGTTAACATGAGCTATTGCCTTTGCTGTTGCCATACCAATTCTAAGCCCTGTGAAAGAACCTGGCCCTTCACAAACTGCAATCGCATCAATCTCACGCACATTTAAATCACTTAAACCTAGCATATTTTCTATCATTGGCATAAGTTTTTGTGAATGAGTTTTTTTAGTATTAATTGTATATTCACAAATTAATTTATTGTCTTCTATAACAGCTACACTTGCCGCCATAGATGATGTATCTATCCCTAAAATCTTCATTATTTAGTCAACTCCTCAACTATTTTTTCATATTCTTCGCCATAAGGAATAAGCGTCATCTCTCTTCCCATGTCTTTGTAGTTTAATTCTATTTTTAAGTATTCATCTGGTAGTATGTCCTCGATTATATTTGCCCATTCGATTATACATACACCGTCGCCATTTATGTATTCTTCAAATCCTATATCGTACATTTCCTCGCTACATCCAATTCTGTATACATCGAAATGATATAGTGGCATTTTTCCTTCGTATTGGTTCACTATTGTGAAAGTTGGACTTGTGATATAGTCATCTACTTCTAGTGCCTCTGCCAAACTTTGAGTCATTGTTGTTTTTCCTGCACCTAAATCACCGATTAAACAAACTATGCTCCCTGGCTTTAAAAGTTTACCTAACTTAAAACCAATCTCCCTAGTTTCTTGATCGTTATTTAAGTATATATTCTTTATCATCTGTGTGTTTTTCATATTTTCATCTCCGTATCTAATCTACTATTTAAACTATAAGGTGAAATTAATGTTATTTATTACACTCTACAGTTTAAATATAAACCAAATATTATTATATTATACTTTTTAGTAGTTTTATAGGCTTATACGTTATTTTTTCAATGTATAAGACTATATTTATTATAACCTAAAAAAAGTATGAGATATGTCGCTAGCCTTATACTTTTCATTAACTCGATGGAAACTAAAAAACCTGCCCTAACAAAAGGACAGGTTTATTTTTATAAATCTATTTAACTCTTAATATTCTTTCCATCTTTTTATATAATGGTAAAATTACCACTGTCATGATTGCACCTTTTAATATATTAAACGGTATTACTAACCAAATCATAAAAGTGAATAAATCTGTAACTCTGTGGTTTAATACTGTACCCATGCTTATTATTACATCCATTGGCATTACTAATCCGTATAATGGGAATACTATGTAATAATCTACTACTGCACCGACTATCGCCATAAGTATTGTTCCTAAAACACCACCGATTAATACATTTTTATAAGTTTTAGCTTTTCTACATATAAAGCATACCATTAATACATATGGTCCTGCGATTAATACGTTTGCTATTTCACCAACGCCTCCAGTTGTACTTCCTGAAACTGCTTGTAATAAGTTTTTGATTACGACTACTATAAAACCTGCAACAGGTCCCATTGATAATCCACCGAATACTGCTACTATATCTGATAAATCAAGTTTTAAAAATGATGGGAATATTGGTAATGGCACTTCTAAAAATCTTAAAAAATAAGATATAGCTGCCAAAATTCCTATCTGAGCTATCACTCTAGTAGACATTGTTCTTTTTGATTTGTGAGTATTTACACTTTGTTGCATAATACATAACCTCCAATAAAATAAATTATTATAGGTCAAATAAAAAAACTCGAGAGAATCTTCTTCTTCGAGTTTTATGAGTAATCATAATAAATAAATCTTTTAAATTTATAACTCTCTTCTTTCATCCAGACTCTACTGTCGGCTTTGGAATTTCACCAAATCAACTAATTAAATAGCTCGCGGGCTTTACCGCCGGTAGGGAATCTCACCCTGCCCCGAAGATTTTTTCTAGTTATTTTATTTTCCTATTCAATTATTATAATAATCAATAACAACGGTCTTCTCAAAGTCTCACCCCTAAAAGTTTATTTTTAGTATTATTGACCTTATTTAAAAAGTA
>NZ_JADPET010000038.1 GCF_015667935.1 Clostridium sp. 1001270J_160509_D11
AATTCATAATATTAATTTTATAATTTAGTATATGTAACTTTTTTTAATTAATAATCTTATTTTCTCACAAAATTAAAATTTAACCAAAACTCTAAAATACAAAAAATCAAAATTTTAAAAATCTAAATTCTTCCCAAAATACATTGTCTAATTTCATAAAAATTTATTATCTACTACCTCAAAACTCATCATCTTGATATCACAAACCTACTATATTATTCTGCCTAAATCTCTCACTTTTATAACGAATAACAAAACTTCCAACAACTTCACTTTCAATAACTGCTATAATATTAATTATAAAATCATATAACTTACTTAAACTAAAAATAATTATGTAGTTAAATCAAATACAATCATTGATTTAAACTAACTACAATAATTTATTTACATATCAAAATATAAAAAATACTATTAGGAGGGAATAATATGAAAGTATTATTAATAAACGGAAGTCCAAAAAAAGCAGGCTGCACATTCACAGCCTTAAACGAAGTCTCAAAATCACTAAATGAAGAAGGTATAGAAACAGAAATATTCCAAGTCGGTGCAAAACCAATCGCAGGATGTATAGGATGTGGCTCATGTCGAAAAAAAGGAAAATGCATATTTGACGACGTAGTAAACGAATGTATGCCAAAAGCCAAAGAAGCCGACGCCATAATCGTAGGTTCACCAGTACACTACGCATCAGCTTCAGGCGCAATAACATCATTTATGGATAGATTATTCTACTCATCAGGCGGAGCCTTACAATACAAACCAGGCGCAGCCATCGCAAGTGCAAGAAGAGCCGGAACAACAGCAACACTAGACCAACTTACAAAATACTTCACAATATCAAACATGCCAGTAATAAGCTCATCTTACTGGAACATGGTTCATGGCAACACTCCAGAAGAAGTATTACAAGATCTAGAAGGAATACAAATCATGAGAACCCTGGGCAAAAACATGGCATGGATTCTAAAATGCATAGAATCTAGCAAAAAAGCAGGCATTCCAATGCCACAAAAAGAAGAAAAAATATACACTAACTTCATAAGATAATACAAACATCTAGTAAATAAGTCATCAGTTTATTTTAATAATACTTTAATAAAGTGGCTTTAATTTACTAGACCTATTAACCTTATAACATAAAAAGTGTGGAAAATTACCAAAACTACTTTTCCACACTACATACTTATACCTATATTTATACTTTTCCAAATCATTTACCTCATACTCTCCCCCTTCAAACTATTCCGCCTTATATAATTTATTTCTTATATAATCCAATCTTATAAGTCATTACATTTAATTTTAATTTTAAGCCATTATGTTTCTATTTAACAACTTTGTGATACAAACTAAATCTGTATAATTCTTATCATTAACTTTTATATTTAGTTACATTGAATTATTTCAACCCATATTTCCATTTCATTCCGAGATAAATCTTTCATCAAAAAATCTAAATTCCAACCTTTTAACCTTTCTCTTTTTTCCTTTAAATGCTTATGCATTTTCATATTTAAACCTCCATATTTATTTATTTTTTATTATTTTATTAGTTTATTATTACTTATTGTAGTTTGTGGTAATTTGTTTTTTTAGGTCATTTTAAGTTGTTTTTATTTGTTTTAAGTTCCCTTCACTTTGTTTTACTTGTTTACTGATTTTTACTTGTCATATGGTGTATGTATACTATAAATTACATTAATTTCTATAAACTAAATGTAATTATATCCACATAATATATCATTATTCATACTTTCACAAAGTTGTTAAATAGAATCATAATGCCCCGCAGTAGGTGTATGCGCAACAAAAAAAGAGATTGGTACTTTCTCTTGTATCAATCTCTTTTTTGCTACTATTTATTATATTAAAAATAATATATTCTTCTATTTTTGCTATAATTTATTTTTTCTTATAATCTATTAATCTATTTTATCTATAGTTTATACTTTAGCTACTTTCGTAAGCTACATTTACATTATACTTATCTTATACTTATTGCACGTTTATAACTGCTGTTTGTATGTTGTTATAGAATTTAGTACTGTAGCTATCTAGTATGTGAAGTCCGTCTGTTTCGCAGTTTATTAAAAATCCGTTGGCATCTACAAATCCGCTTGTTGTGTCGATAAATTTGACATTTGATTTTGTATTGCAGTATGCTTTTATACTTGCGTTAAACGGATTAATTCTGTTTTTGTTGTAATTTGCAACTTGTGTATTGTTATATCCTGCGTATCCTTTTCCGACTGGAAAGACTCTTTGGACATATATTGTTTTATCTGAATATTTTTTAGATAATTTGTCTATTAATGTTTTTGTATCTGTTAAGTTAGATTCTCTAGAAATTCCATTTATTCCTATTAGTAAAACAACTCCTTTGACGTTGTTTGAGTCTGGCATTTGTGAAAAATTATCTAACCAATAAGAAGGGAATGCTCCTCCTTTTGCTCTTACGTATGAATCTTTTGCTTTTGATTGTATTGTGTTTTTGATTCTACTTGTGAAAGAGTCTCCTATAAATAAGAAATTATTTAAATTTGTAACTGTTTGAGTTCCACCTGTTTGTGTCCCTCCTAATATTATGTAGTTTTTTGAAACGAATGCATAATCATTTTTATACATGATTTTATACCATGATTCTGTTTCGTCTACTATTTTAACTGTTGTGTTTTTTTCTAATACACCTAAAATCGTCGATGATGTACTTGGCTGTTGTCTTACATTAAGACGATCGGCAGTAACTGTACCTGTATTTTTAATAGTAACTTGTGTATTGTTGTTTTCTGTACTTCCGTTTGACGAATTATTCCCATTACTAGAGTTATTACTTCCTGTGTTTCCTTGGTTTTCGCTTGGTGAGTTCGACAGATAACTTGCCGATACATAAGCATAATTTCCATTGTAAATTATTTTAGACCATCCTAGTGAAGTACTTATAATGTGTACTTTTGTACCATTAACTAGACTTCCTTTTCTGGCGTATTCTGTTCCTGGACCACTTCTTACATTTAAAGTGTTACATCCAATAACATATCCTTCTGTTTTTGCTTCGTTATATATGCTCGATACATATGCACCAGAAAGGTAACCTGTTGTATTTTTGTAGTTAACTTTTAGCCAATTTCCTGTTTTGTCTACGATTTTTACATCGTTTCCTTGTAATACTTGACCAATAACAGAATATGTTGTGGCAGGTCCGCTTCTCACATTTAATGCAGTTGCTGTAACAATCCCCGATACAGTTGTATCAGCATAACTCAAATCCTTGAATCCAATTGTAGTCATTAAACCCAAAGATATTGCAAGAGAAATTATTTTCTCATTCATATCATTCCCCGCTTTCTTATTTAATTTTAGCCTCTCTACATTATATAACTTTTATTTAAATATAATTTAAAGTTACATTGTATTATTGAGTATTTATTTCAACAATAAAATATTATACATCATTTTTCTTGTTTTTTCCTCAAAAATAAATATTTTTTCATTTTATTCCTAATTCTGCGATAAAATTCTACTTTTACATATAATATTCGTTATATTTTCTTCTTTTCCTTCTAATTTTTCTTAAATTCGCATAATTAATTAAACTTCAATTTAGTTATTAATTTAATACCATCAATAATTATTTTGATAAAAATATATAATCCATGTATAATAGGGATATAATAATAGGTAGTACTAGCGGAAAAGGAGATAAAACTTTGATTAAATTAGGTGAATACAATAAATTAATAGTAAAAAGAGAGACGAATTTCGGATATTTCGTCGGCGAAGAAGGATCAAATTCAAACGATGACGTTTTATTACATAACAGACTTCTTAATAAACAAAAAGTAGAAGTTGGTGATGAGATAGAAGTCTTCATTTATAGAGACTCAGAAGGTAGACTTTCTGCTACTTTAGAATATCCAAAAGCAAAATTAGGTGATATAGCTTACTTAAAAGTAGTTGCACACACTAAAATAGGTAGCTTTGTCGATGTTGGACTTCCTAAAGATATCTTAGTTCCTTTCAAACAACAAACTTTTGAAATGACTAAGGGTCAAAGATATTTATTCTACATATATCTTGATAAAACGGGAAGACTTGCGGCAACAACTGACATTTTCCCATATTTATCAACAGAATCTGATTACAAAATCGGCGATACAGTAGAAGGTATTGTTTATGGATTCCAAACTAACAACACTGCAATGTTATGTGTTGACAACAAATTCGATACTATAATATTAAACAACGAATATTTCACAGAGTTAAATATCGGTGATAAACTAGAAAACTTGAGAGTTATAAAAATATATGAAGACGGAAAATTAGGCCTTTCTCCAAGAGGTGAAAGAGCTGCAGAATTAGATACTCTTGAAAAATCAATAATGAGTTACTTAGAAGGAAACGACGGTTTCATGAGATTTAACGATAAATCTTCTCCAGAAGAAATCAAAACAGTATTTAATTCAAGTAAGAAAAACTTCAAAAGAGCACTTGGTGTTCTAATGAAGAAAAACCTTATAACTCAAGACGAAAGCGGATGCCATAGAGTTTAGATTTTAGATGAATTATCTAGTATAAAGATAAATAACTGGTATAAATAGTTTAGATAAATACTTTAAATCAATAGAACATAAAGCTTTAGATAAATAAACTAAAAAGGATGCACGAATAGATTAATACTATCTGAGCATCCTTTTTTAATATACAATTTGTAAAAAAATAAATCTTTATCTAAAAATTTACGATCTTAATTTTTAATTGCTTTAATTAATATCTTCAATTAATCATCTTAATTAATACTTTTAATAACCTTAACTAATACTTTAAATCTAAACACATTGCAAAGACAATTCCAATCACTCCCATATTAAAATATATAGCGAAGATTATCGAAAATATAAATCTTCCCAAAACAGTTGATGCAATCGAAACAATCATTGTGTATTTTACATCGCCAGTCGCTCTAAGCCCATTGCTAAGAGGTCCCGAAAATGGAAATGCAACAGTATAACCAATGACTCCTTTTCATAATGAGCTTCATACTTCTTATTAAAAAGAAGTACCGTAATCACAACTGCTGAAAACGCCCTCGCAATCAAAGAAGGATATGCAACCCCTGCAACTCCTGCATGTAAAATAAATACCCCTATAAAATTCCCACCAACATCACCAACAGTTGCTCAAAGAATAGGGGCACAATTATATTTTTTAAATCTTTATTCGAAAACATCTCCATTACGCTAATTTTTACCCTTGCTAAATTTTCAGAAAGGGCATTTCTCTCCTTTTCTCTCTATATATTATTTTGTTAAATGATAGATTTATAATTTTCATTCTATTATAATAATTCTTTTGTTACTCGCTTTAACTGATCTATTATATGGATATGTTGTGGGCAAACAGCTTCACATTCTCCACATTGAAGGCATTCTGAGGCATTTTGCTTTCCATGTCCGCCAACTAGCCAACCTTCCTGATGTTGTGCTGCTGCCTTATTTCCATACAAAATAAGTTGATTCAATGCAGTAAATGAACCCGAAATTCCAATATTATTAGGACAGACCTTTGCACAATAATTACAAACTGTGCATGGTACAATGTCGATTTTACTTAATTCTTCTTGTGCTTTTTTGATAACTTTCATTTCATCTTCTGATAATCCGTCAAAATCCTTCATATATGACAGATTATCTTCCATTTGTTCGACATTGCTCATTCCTGATAAAACAGTAATTACCCCTTCTAAATTAGCTGCAAATTTTATTGCCCAAGATGCCACAGATGTATTTGGATTAGCTTGTTTGAATATGTCGACTACCGGCTGTGGTGGTGTGGCCAACATTCCGCCTTTAACAGGCTCCATAACTACAACTTCCTTGCCATATTTTCTCGCCACTTCATAACATGCTCTCGACTGAATGGCTGGATTTTCCCAGTCTGCATAGTTTATTTGTAACTGTACAAACTCCATCTCTGGGTGTGCTTTTAATATTTCTTCCAACTCTTCTGGTGTTGAATGGAATGAAAAACCAATATGTTTGATTAACCCTTCTTCTTTCTTTTCTTTTACAAAATTCCACATATCAAACTTATCGAAAAATTGTGTACGGCTTTCTCCCAAATTATGTAGAAGATAAAAGTCGAAATATCCCGCACCTGTTTGTTTTAAAGATGTTTCAAATTGTGAAATAGCCTCATCTCTTGTGTTGCAATTTATCCAAGCTGCGTTTTTTGTTGCTAATTGGTATGATTCCCTTGGATATCTTTCAACCAACGCCTGTCTTATCGCATCTTCACTTCCTGCATATGCCCAAGCTGTGTCGAAATAAGTAAACCCATCATCCAAGAATTTATCGACCATTACTTTTGTTTGCTCTATATCTATTTTTTCATCCTTCATCGGCAAACGCATTAAACCAAATCCTAATTTTTTAATATTTTCTCCTAAATTATTCATATTGCCCCCTTAAAATCTATTTATTTTGTGCCATAACTCCAACTAACTCGTGTGGCATATATAATTCCTCTAAATATTTTATCTCTTCATCAGTTAATTCAAGCTCAACTGCCTTAACTGCTGTATCTATGTGATGTTTCTTTGTCGCGCCAACTGTTGGAGATGTCGTCTTTTTAATAAGCCACGCCAGAGAAACTTCACTCATTGAAACTCCTCTAATTTGAGCAATTTCTTCTACCCTATGTATAATTTTCAAATCAGCATCAGCAGTTGCATCATATTTTCCTTTTGCAAAACTGTCCTCTCTCATACGTTTCGACTCTTCGCCAGGATGTTTCGACAATCTTCCTGATGCTAAAGAAGAATATGGAGTCAGTGCTATGTTTTCTTCCTTACACAAAGGCACCATTTCTCTCTCTTCTTCTCTAAAAATCAAGTTATAATGGCCTTGGATTGATATAAATTCATCCCAACCATTTTGTCTCGCTATTGCATTTGCCTTAGCCAGCTGATATGCATAACAATTTGAAATTCCAATATATCTCGCCTTTCCCTGCTTAATAACATTATGTAGGCCTTCCATGATATCTTCTATAGGCGTATTATAGTCCCAAAAATGATATACATAAAGATCAACATAATCCATTTGTAGTCGTTTCAAACTAGCATCTAGACAATTTTCAACATGTTGCTGACCACTTATATTATTTTTAATTTCACTTTCTGTTCTAGGGACAAATTTTGTCGCAATAATAACATCTTCTCTATTTGCACATTCTTTTATAATTCGCCCCAAATATTCTTCACTCGTACCACCCTGATATCCCATAGCTGTATCAAAAAAGTTAATTCCACTTTCCAAAGCATACTTTACAATTTCCTTTGACTCTTCATATGGTAAAGTCCATGAATGCATTCCCATCTGAACATCACCAAACCCCATACACCCTAAACATATTCTAGATACCTTTAAATCCGACTTTCCTAAAGTAGTATATTTCATAACTTCCCCCTTAATACCAGTGATTTTTTTTATTTACATTTTTCTATATTCCTGATGACTTTATATTGCTATTATTTTTTCCATTTTTTACACTATACTACTTTGAGTTCACTCCAAGTCAACACATTTTTGTAAAATTATTATATTTTTTCTCAATGCAACTCTATTTGTTCCAATAGCAATTTTTTGGAATTTATTTTATTGCATTTTTGTATTATTTGTATTACTATATATAATACAAAGTTAATTATTTCCATACTTGATTTTTATACAACATTATACTTACTTAAAAATTACTTTATGGAGCTATTATCTTTATTCAATTAGTAATTCTAAAAAGGAGGTCTATTATGATTTTGAAGTTAAATTTCGAAAGCGAGATTCCAATATATATTCAGCTTAGAAACCAAATCGTTATGGCAATAGCTCATGGTGACTTGGCACAAGGTGAAAAACTGCCAACTATAAGAAATCTAGCAGAGGATCTCGGCATAAACAACATGACTGTCAACAAGGCATATGCAATGTTAAAACAAGAGGGTTTTATATCAATTGACAGAAGACATGGTGCAAAGGTAAACACCATCTTAACGCCTGATTTTGAGTTTAAAGAAAAGCTTGAAGATGACTTAACTCTAGTTATTTCAGAGGCTGAAATCAGGGGAATAAAAAAAGATGAATTTATGAAAATATGTGAAAATATTTTCGATTCTATGAAAGGCGGTCACCCTTATGTTATTTAGAATCATTATGATTTCTTGTATTTTTATCACGTTCATTACTTTGAGCTCAGCAAATAAACCAAAGAAAAATATGTTTATGGCTGTTACTCTGCCATACGATGTTTTAGAAAGCGACTTTATAAAAGAAGTTCAAAAGGAATATAAATCTATGTGCAATAAGGTCTACTTACTTATGTTACTTACTGCTATACCTTGTGTATTTCCTTTTTGGATTTTTAAGAATACAACTGTTTATATATTTTATTTAATGTTGTGGTGCATGGGCTTTGCATATTATGGAATAATACCGTTTAAACTTATGAACCGTAAAATTAAAGCAGAAAAAGCTAAAAATGGATGGTTTGTCGGTGAGAAAAAAGTAGTCTATTGTGATACGAAGACAACTCTATTAAAAAATTCTATGCCAATAAGCAATAAATACTTTTTAATACCAATTTTAATAGGAATTATCCCTCTAATATTATCTATTAAAAATTTTTCATCCGAGAATATAGCATTTTTAATAGTTGCAATTTTAAACTTAGGGTTAGTTATATTGCTATTTTATATTGCTAAAGTATTTAATAAAAATAAATTAAAAACTTATAGCACAGATTCAGAGATTAATTTTATTTTAAATAAGACTGAAAAACAAATGTTCTCTATATATTTCTTGATTAATGCTATAGTAGAATCTCTTATTGTTCTTGTTTTTTATCTAGCACTTTTTGAATATATAGACCTTAAGTTTTTAAATGTGATAGTAGTTTCAACACTTTTACTATCAAGTATTGTAGCTCTAGGATTTATATATATTAAGAAGAAAATAAATGATTTAGACGAGGAATTGAGTTCTAAAAATAAGGATTCTGAAATCATAGTAGATGATGATGACTACTGGATTGATGGAATATACTACTACAACCCAAACGACTCTAGCAAAATGGTAAGCAGTCGTTTTGGATATAGTATGACTTATAATTTAGCCACAAAACACGGTTATTTTATGGGTAAAAAACTTGATAAAATTGTATTAATAGGAACTCTGATACTTATTCTAGTTTTAATGGGTCCTAGTGAAATTTCAAATAGTTCTATTTCATTTAGCAACGATTCACCTAATATAAGTATTTCATCATTTCCTTATTCTTATGAATTAGATTACAAAGATATCGAGAGCATAAAACTAACAAATGAACCAATATCATTTAAAATTAGAACTAATGGTATGGCCACTGATACAAAATGTATAGGTAATTTTAAAAGTGATAAATATGGAAAATGCAGAGTTTATCTTTACTTTAAAAATAAAGATGATAATCCACCATATATAGTAGTAAAATTAAAAAATAGTAAATTTGACTATTTGATTTATAATACTAAAGATAGCCAAAGTACAAAAGAAGTTTACACTACATTAAAAAATAAAATAAATTAGAATCACCGCATTCATAGCTCAATTAAAAAAAGACACATTTATATGTGTCTTTTTATGTATAATCTTAATTTTTAGTATGAACAAAATAAAATTTAATCATCATAATTATTTATAAATCGTTGGATTAAATCCTTACATTTTTGAGTAAGTTCCCTGCACTCATCCTCTTTTAAATGAACTAAGAGTTCGCCATGGTCACTATCTCTCAATTTAAATACTAAAATTTCATTTTCGTCTTCTTCGTCTATAGAAAATTCAGTATCAACTGGAGACAACATTATATAATGCTCTCCTTCTATTTCTATTGAAAATACTTTTTCGAAAGTAGTTTCAACACCGTTCTGATCCCATAAAACAATTGTGTTTTCATCCATAATTCTCTCCTCAATTCATCTATAAATTAATAGATATTATCGGCACTTCCTTAAATTTCTGTGCAAGATACATCTTTATAGATTGTATGAGTTATAAGAGAAAAATATGTCTATATTCTAGCTACACCTGTTTCTCTAGCTGCCTTAGCAACTGCTGCTGAAACTTCTTGTCCAACACGTGGATCAAATGCATCTGGTAGTACAAATTCTGTTGTTAATTCCTCGTCTTTTATTATTCCAGCGATTGCATATGCTGCTGCAACTTTCATTTCTTCGTTGATTTCACTTGCTCTAACATCTAATGCACCTCTGAATATTCCTGGGAAAGCAAGCACGTTATTTACTTGGTTAGGGAAATCTGAACGCCCTGTTCCAACTATAAATGCTCCACCTTCTTTCGCTTCGTCTGGGAATATTTCTGGAGTTGGGTTAGCCATAGCAAACACGATTGATTTTTCTGCCATAGTTGATACCATTTCTTTAGTCATCATTTTTGGAGCAGAAACACCGATAAATACGTCTTTTCCTTTTACTACATCTGCTAATTTTCCTTCTTGGTCGTTTTTATTAGTCACTTTTAACATTTCTTTTTGAGCCCAGTTTAATCCTTCTGATTTTGAACATAATGCTCCATTTATATCACATAAAACTATATCTTTTACGTTTAAGTTTAATAACATTTTTGCAATAGCCATACCAGCAGAACCAGCACCATTGATTACTATTTCTAAGTCCTCGATTTTTTTGCCAGCAAGTTTAGCCGCGTTTATTATACCAGCAGAAACTATTATCGCAGTCCCATGTTGGTCATCATGGAATACTGGTATATCTAATTCTTCTTTTAATCTATTTTCAATTTCGATACATCTTGGTGAGTTTATATCTTCTAAGTTTATTCCCCCGAAAACAGGCGAAATTAATTTTACAGTTCTAACTATTTCGTCTATATCCATAGTATCTACACATATTGGGAATGCATCAACACCAGCAAATTCCTTAAATAATATTGCCTTTCCTTCCATAACTGGAATAGATGCAGACGCGCCTATATTCCCAAGACCTAAAACAGCAGTCCCGTCAGATACTACTGCAACCATATTTGACTTACAAGTATATTTATAAACATCGTCTTTGTTTTCTTTTATTTTTAAACATGGAGCAGCAACCCCTGGAGTATAAGCTGTAGATAAATCATCTTTTGTCCCAACTTTAACTTTACTTTGTATTCCTACTTTTCCTAATTTTTCTTCGTGCATTGTTAATGCTAATTCATTGAAATCTTTTTTTGTCATAACTTCCTCCGCATTTAATTTTATTCATTTGTAGCTTTTGTAGTTTTTGCGTATTCTTCTCTCTTATCGTAAATATTATTCCCTTCACAATCAATCGCTACAATAAGTTGTAAATCTTCTACTTCAAGTTTTCTAACTGCTTCTGCACCCAAATCATCATATGCGATTATCTCACATTTTTTAATTGAGTTAGATATATAAGCTCCTGCGCCGCCGATTGCAGCTAAATAAACAGCCTTATATTTTTTCATTCCTTCAATTACAGTGTCATTTCTTTTTCCCTTGCCTATCATTATTTTTAGGCCCTTTTCTAAAAGAGGAACTGTTAAATCGTCCATACGATAACTTGTTGTCGGACCTGCCGAACCTATCACTTCGCCAGGCTTGTTTGGAGTCGGCCCAACATAATAAATAGCCTGACCCTCTATATCAAAAGGAAGTTCTCCTCCTTCTTTAAGTGCGGCAACCATTCTCTTATGCGCTTGGTCTCTTCCTGTATATAAAACACCGCTCATCTTAACGACATCGCCACATTTTAATTTTTCTATATCCTCATTTGTACATGGAGTTTTTAATTCAACCATAATCCCCCTCCTAATACCTAATGCTAAATTTAGCACTTTTTACAATATCACGCTTTTATGTCTTGAAGCATGGCAATTTATATTCACAACAACTGGAAGACCTGCTATATGAGTTGGGAAAGTCTCTATATTTACAGCAAGTGCTGTTGTTCTTCCTCCCAATCCTTGAGGCCCTATCCCAAGGTTGTTTACCTCTTCTAACATTTCTTTTTCCAAATCTGCTATAAATGGATCTTTGTTGTGTTCGCCAATTTCCCTAGTTAAGGCTTTTTTTGCTATTTGGGCACACTTATCCACAGTACCTCCAATTCCTACACCAACAACTATCGGTGGACATGGGTTTGGTCCAGCTTCTGATACTACATCAACTATAAATTTTTTTATTCCATCTAGCCCATCTGATGGCTTTAACATTTTTAGTTGACTCATGTTTTCACTACCAAATCCCTTTGGCGCGTAAACGATTTCAATATTATCACCTTTAACCATATCATAATGGATTACTGCTGGTGTGTTGTCCTGAGTATTTACTCTATCTATCGGACTTACTACAGATTTTCTAAGGTATCCTTCAGTATATCCTAGACTTACGCCTTTGTTTATGGCATCTGTCAAAGTATCTCCTTCAACTTTAACATCTTGGCCAACCTTTACAAAAAACACAGCCATTCCTGTATCTTGGCAAATTGGAATCTCCCTTTTACATGCAATTTCTGCATTTTCAATTAATATATTTAATACATCTTTACCTAAGTCACTCTCTTCTTTTTGAAGATTTTCTCTAAATGAATCAACAACATCTCGACCTAAGAAAAGGTTTCCCTCTATGCACAAACGCTTTACTTCTTCAGTAATTTGAGCAGAATTAATAACCTTCAAGCGAACATACCTCCCCGTAAATTTTCTGATTATTCGTCTTCTATATAACACTTTATCATTATTTGGAATATAAAACAAGTTTTTTGAAATCTGAAATATATAAAAAGGGATATCTACAATTTCATTATTGTAATATCCCCCTATTATTTTTATTAATTTATTTTGATATATATGCCACTCCAAAAGCTCCAGGACCTATATGAGTTCCAATTGCTGCTCCTATTTCCCTTGTTGACTCTTCTGAAAATTGAAACTCAGGTTTACATGATTCTTTAAATGAATCCAAATTTTTTATTATTCTTGTATATGCAAAATCTGCTGCATAATTATAATCAGGCTGGTTTTCTTTCATATAATCTACCATAAATTTTATAGATTTTTTGTGACCTCTAGTCTTAGCGAGAACTTCTACACTTCCATCAACGACAGATATTACAGGAGTTATTCCAAGTACCCCTCCTACTATTGCTGAAGTTGCAGATAATCTTCCGCCTTTTTTAAGATACTTAAGAGTATCGACTACTGCAATTAATTTCACCCTTGGTATGAGATTTTCTATTTCTACTTTTATTTCGTCTACACTTTTTCCTTTGTCCCTCATTTTGACAGCTTCCCTCACAAGCACAGCTAAACCCATACTTGCATTTAATGAATCTATTATATGTATTTTTCCGTCTTCAATCATATCAGATGCTATAATTGATGATTGATATGTACCGCTTAATTTTGATGATATAAATATCCCGACAATTTCATCACCTTGTTTTATATATTTTTCAAATACTTCTACAAATCCACCTGGATTTGTTTGTGATGTTTTCGGCAATTCGTCACATTCTTCCAATCTTTTATAAAATTCGTCGTGGCTTATATCTACACCATCCATAAAAACATCATTTCCGAAAATCACATGCAATGGAACTACTTCCACTCCTAATTCTTTTGCTTCTTCTATAGTTATATCACTCGCACTATCTGTTATTATGCGTATCATGAATAAAACCTCCAGTCTCAAATATATTTTCTAATTTCCCTAATATTTTTATTTTGTTTATCTGTTCTGTTAAATAATTTTATACAAAAATTATTTAGATGTCAATACTATTTGATAATCAAAATATTTGTGTATTAAAATTATTTATTTTAATTATCTTACTAATCATATAGCTTACCTTACTAAATAATATATCTCATCAACAAAAAAAGAGGATATTTCACCGAAATATCCTCTAAACACAAGTTCTATTGTATTATGTCTGCATATTTAAAATTAGTTACCTTTTGTAAATCTTCAGGTTTTAATTCGATTTGGTATCCAATTTTTCCTGCACTAACTATTATAGTATCTAGCTCTTTTGCCGTTTCATTGACAAAAGTTCCATATAACTTTTTCATTCCAACAGGAGAACACCCACCTCTTATGTAGCCTGTTATCTTGTTGATATCTTTAACATGAATCATCTCTACACTTTTTTCGCCAGCTGCTTTAGCTGCTTTTTTTAGGTTTAGGTTTTGATCGACAGGTATTACAAAAACATAGTATTCTTTGCTGTGTCCTTGAGCTACCAAAGTTTTATAAACTTGTTTTGCATCTCTTCCTATAGCATGTGCGACTGTAATTCCATCTACATGTTCGCCATCTGTTGTATATGAATGTGTATCGTAATCTATTTTATTAGAATCTAATATTCTCATTGCATTTGTTTTTACCTTTTTTGCCATCTTGCCCTCCAAAAAAATTCTTATCTATTTAACTTCATCTGTTGTCGTTGTTTTTTTCTTAAAGCTTAGTTTAAAATAAGCAAAAGCTCCAACAGCAAATGATATGATTGTAAACATTACTTGATTTACATTTGTCCCAATTGATATAAAATAAAAAGCTACTGAGCAATAAATTATAGCCATAGTAACATACGCTATTACATCTGATAAACAATTAGTTTTTGATTTAAACATATTAAACACCTCCCAGTAATATGCCACGTTGGTGTGATTTAAAAACCACGATGTAATTATTCAAGTTAGAATATAAAAACTATATTTATTATATATAAATATACTTACTCCAACCTTAATAAATTATTAATATTTTCTTCCTTTAAGTTCATTATAGATAAAGGTTAATCATCTTGCAATTTATTTTGACTTCTTTTAAATGAAAATAATTCAAAATAAAAACAACCTAAAATCTAAACTACATTATTGATTTTAGCCAATGCGTCCTTAAATTAGTCACATTTACCATATTTTTTCTTGTTCCTAATATTATATCACTTAATCATTTGATTGTTACTTATAAATTATCTTTTGAAAGGCTGTATTTTAAATAGATATTGTTTTTTAATTTACATGAAATAATATTTTAAACGTATATACACTAAGATTTTTATTTATATACACTAAAAAGTAGGGGTATATTCCCCTACTTTTGATTCATATTAGATTAAAATTGTGAATATAGTTTTTTAATAAATTATTATCTTTTGACATATTTATTAATTTATTTATACCCATAAATTAATAATATAAAACTTATTCACCTTCATTTTGTGATATTTCATTTAAAATACTATATACATTGCTACTTTCCCCAATATTCCAATGATCTTTAAATACTCCGTGTTTTGCTTGAACCATCTCAGCTTGTATATCTGCACCTATGTATTTACCTTGATAATTGTTAGCATCTTCACTCCCTGGAACCTCAAAATATATTCCAGTTACAAAAGGAACTGTTGAATTTGTTGTATTACTTACACCTTTTATATAATAGTAATATCCGTCTTGTCCATCTATCCAATTTTCATCAAGTCCTTCTATTTTACACAATTCTTTTTTATCTTTATTTCCATCTGATGTAGAACTTACAAATCCATCAATTTTTACCCTTAATAAACTCATTGCTGTCGATTTTATATTAAACTGTATTTCATCACATATTTTGTCACCTGGTAACAATGTATTTTCACTCGGAATATTTTTTATACTTATATCTCCATCAACTGTCATAGCTTGGTTTGATAAACTCTTATTACCTTTCCAGCTAAAAAACTTGTAACCAAATCCAATTGATACTGGTATTAAAATCGCCAACAATACAACTAATATTTTTCTCCCTTTTTTCAATAAAACTCCCCCTTATAAGTTTAAAATATTTTACACTATTTCTTGCTTACTGAAATATCTTTACACCATTTCATACTTTTAGATTAATTTTTATTTGTCAAAATTTAAAATGCCTTATTACTTGCCTCTACTCTCACCACAAGCTGAGGCTGTTTATGAATTAAACTCATTTTTTCTGATTTATTTATATTTAATTTTATTCCCGAAATAAGTTTATTCTCTAAAGTTCCTCCTTTCTTTATAGTCGTTTTATAGTAATAATATCCGTCATCTGACTTTTCCCAATAGTCTTCATCCAGAGTATTATTTTTACTATCATATTTTATTTCACAAAATGAATTGCTAAACTTATACGCCGTATTCGCCTTAGTATTGTCTAAAATAATCGATACAACAGCTACCCTCACATATATCTCACAATCGCTGTTATTTTCTATATCAAAATCAATATCTATCTCATAATTTTTCACATCATTTTTTATAAGTTGATCTAAATTTTGTATATTTATTTTTTTCTCACCTTTAAAATCTCCTTGAATTGTAAAATCTATATTAGCTGTTTTTTGAGTGATATCTTTTGAGAATTGATTGAAAAACATAGCATATAGTTTCCCATAATTTGTAGATATGACTACTAAAATAGTTATCGTCACTATAGCTATAATTAGTTTTTTCATTTTATCACCTTTGTTTCTAAATAGTTTATTCAAAAGTAAAATTCACTTTTTTCTTAACTAGTCTATTTAAAACTTAAGTCTAATTTATCTTTAATTAATTTATTTAAAACTTAAATCTACCTCATCTTGCTTATTTTTATAAAAATAAGGATTACTTTTTTTCTTGATTTTTATATGTATATCATGGTCATAATCAGAGTTTGTATCTATTTGGACTGTATTTTGTTTTGAGCTAGAATATGTGTCTGTATCTATAACAATATAGTTTTGTGGTAGAATTAAGCTTATATTATAAGTTTTATCAATACTTAAATTTTCTACTTTATATGTTTGTCCAGGTTTTATGACTAAATTGGCAGACTCATTATCATTACTTACATTTACAATAAGACTTGGCTCCTCTTTATTATCTTTATAATCGCCACCTTCACTATAACCATCTTCTGTTATTTTATCTCCTATATTACTTGCCAAGGCATTATCTTCATCTTCTATCTCACAGGTAAAATTTAAAGTACCACACGAGCTGCTAGTTGGAACTCTAATGGCTGTTTGATTATTTTTAAATTCTATATGAGTAAAATCATCCTTAATATAATTCATTTTTAAATTTCCGCTACAGATTACTGCACTTCTGACGGCATCATTTTTAGTAATAGAGTAAGTTATTTTATCAGACATTATAGTAACTTTATCTCCACATTTAAGCTCTTTTAAAATATCTATGCTGTACTGGGTGGAAAAATCGTCGTTTATATAGCACCTTGTATTGTTTTTTATATTTAAATTATTATAAGTAATTGTGTTTTTATTTATCTTTAAAGGAGTACTTGTAATCTTCATATCTAAATCTAGATTATTTAATACAAATTTATCTGATGTATTTGTTATATCTATTCTGATATATACATCATCACCCCTTGTTGGTGCATAATCTTCATTAAAATAAAGTATTTCGTCATCTATATATTTATAAAATTGGATATTTATATCTAGTTTTGGCTTTTCAATAATATACAGATTTAACTTTGAAAATCCATATGAATTATTTAAAACACTTTCGCTTGAAATAAAATTTCCGACTAAAAAATCTATGCTATTTTCTCCTAGATTTAATTTATTGCTTATGTCTGTTTCCATAATCATATTAGCATTTAGCCCACTAGTGTTACTCATATTAAATACACCTGTTTCAAAATGATAAAAATCAGTATGCTTTGATAAATCACTTTTATGTATAGTTGGATTTTTACACTTTGATAATGTTGATGGTTTGTATTTTGTATTACTTCCATCTAAATTATAAATTCTGTCTGTATTTCGATTTTGATAATTCAGTGATGTCACAAATCCATTTATAAAGACGCTGATTATATCGTTATAAGGTACGATAAGCTCAAATCCATATTCATTATCTGCTTCTACACCAAGTACTGCATATGCCTCATTATTACTTAGCAAATCATATTGCTCTGGAGATATATTTATCTTGGCGCTCAACATCCTCCACTCAACACTAGTCTGTTCATTTTTTTGATCTAAAGATGTGTATAAATCCCATGTCACAAATTTATCTTCTTGCCACTTAACTTCTTTGTCCGATTTTAAGTAGTCATACAAAGTCCACAAATCATATCTTATTATTCCTCCTTTTTGGGGAGTTACAATAGTTCTTAAAACTTTATTGCCTGTTACTTTAGTTTGTGTTTTATTATCTTCTACAATTACTTTCGGAATACTTTGGTTTGTTGTATTATCTTTTGCGTATTGTTGTTGTGTTGTACTTTTATCTTGTTGTGATATATCTTGTTCGATTTCTTCAAATTGATATTCTTGTTCTGATATATCTTGATTTTCTTCTTTTGATGCATTATTTGTATTAAAACTGTATTCTTCTTTTGACACATCATTTATATTTAAACTTGATTCTTCTTGAGATATATCATTATTTTCATTGTAAACTTCATCGTCTATATCACCTATACTGTTACTTTGATCTTCTATTTTTTCATTTCCTTCTGTATTACTTTCGCTATTAATTGTTACATAATTAATCCCTCTGAGTTTATTACTAGAATCATATAAGTCCTGTATATTTTCAACATCACTTTCATCAATATTTCTATTAAATTTATATAAAGTACTATGAGAATTTAACTTTTTCTCTCCACTTTCGATTTCATCTGGCTCTCTCGTTTTTGTCCAATTTTTAAGTTCAACCTCAGTCACCCCAACTGGCAAACTCCTACCTGCATCAATATCTTGCAGATTATCATACGTAATGTATACAATCACCGTCATAATACAGACAGCAATTATAAACTTTATTTTTCTCTTAATTCAAATCCCTCCCCTTTTTATTTTTGTACAAGCTTAATTCATTATATTTTTATCTATCTATGTTTATTCCATATTATTAATTTTTTATATTATAATTTAGATTTTCTTGAATACAAAAAAAGTTGCCACAATATCTTGTGACAACTTTTTTATTTCAAATTCACTATTATAGCTTTATGCTCGTATTTTTTATAAGTGTCCCCACTTTCAGTTAATTTAACTGGGATAATTTTTATATATTCTATCTTATCTATATTTATTTTATCTCCACTTTGATATAAATCTTTTTCTGATTCTAAATTTATATATTTGTTTATACCATTTTCATAACTAGAACTTCCACTAAGTCCTTCTAATATTAAATTTCCATCTTGATCGACAGCTTCTATAGTAATATTATTTAAAAAGTCTTGGCTTCCTGTGCTCTCAGCATCAACATAAAGTCTTGCATATAATGGTGATATTCTTAATTCTTTAAATTTCAATAAAGTAGTTTTATTTTTATCTTTTATTTCAATTTCCTCATCTATATTATAAACCTTTATTTTCTTTGCCATTTCTTTTGTATTTATAGTAAAATTAAACTCCCAATTTCCTGTTATTGATTTTCCAAAATTTTTATCCACATCCATTTTCATTGTTTCTATTTTACCAAACACAATTTTTACATTGTAGTCCTTATCTTTATCTAAATTCTCTAAAACTCTATTATCTTCATCATATGCATCTGCTGATACTACTTCAAGTCGTATTAAAAAGTCTATATTCCCCCTCTTTTCAATTTCATCTATGCTTTCGTCTTCACTAATTCCAAATTCTTGCATAGTTGAACTAGGCAAAAACTTCTTACCATCTAAGTAAACTTCTTTAATTTGAGGCATATAATTTGTTATATTATATCCTTTATCAAGTTTTGAAAAATCTAAATTCATGTTTAATATCAATTGACTATCTTCTAGCATTGCCTCTTTTAAAGTCATTGTAATATTTTTATCAAATGCACTTTTTCCGATATCAGCTTTATATTGTTCAAACTCATCATTATTCGCTCCAAAATAATTTTCTATCTTCTTCGTGATGCTATCAACAAGTGCCCATGTAGTGTCATTTATCAAAACTCCACAGCACAATACTAATGTTATAGATGCCACTACTACTTTCTGTACTTTTCTTTTTTTCTTAATTTTTTCTGCTTTTTTAATCCCATTTTTTATAAAACTATCAACTTCTTCTGGAACTTCTATATTATCAAATTTATCAAACTTCATTTAAATCCCCTCCTTTAAAATACTACTTAGACTTTCCTTCGCCCTTTTCAGATGACTTTTTACTGTATTTTCCGGTGTATTAAGAACATATGAAATATCTTCTATCTTCATATCATCAAAATATTTCAATATAATAACTGTTTTGTATTTTGGTTTTAACAAATCTATTGCGTCATATAAATCTAATTTCTCCTCTATAGATATAGATTTTTCACTATATATAATTGAATTTTCATCTTCCATATAAATTACCTTGCTTTCTTTTTTAATATAATTTAAAGCAGTATTGACTAATATTTTTGTTATCCATGGTTTAAATTTTTCTTCATCCTTTAACGTGTGTATATTCAACCACGCTTTAAATGAAGTTTCTTGCAAAATATCGAGTGCGACTTGCTTATCTTTTACATATGTGTAGGCCACTTTATATAAGTAAGATTTATATTGTAATAGTAATTTTTCAAATGAGGCACAATTAGTTTTTATAGATTTATTTTTTGAAGTGCTTCCTTTTCCCCTTATTTTTGAAATAAAATTTATACCCTCCATATTAACTTCCCTTTCTAAAATTTGTCTAATTCATTTCTCTTATATAATATAAGACAACTTATAACTAAAAAAAGTTGCATTTTTTTTAGTTATAAGTTCTATGTGTCATAAAAAATTCACTGCGTTCATATCGCCAACGACTTCGTCCGTCGCTTAAAATTCACTGCGTTCATGAGCGGGCGACTTCGTCCGTTGCTTAAAATTCGCTTCACTCATGGCGCCAACGAATCAAAGATTCCGTTGCCTTAGTTAAAATGTATAAATTCCTTAGAATTAAAGAAAGTAGAGATTTACACCTCTACTTTCTTTAATTAATCTATTAATTTTTCTATTTCTGATAAAGTAAGACCTGTCGATTTTGATATTGTTTCTTTGTCTAGCCCTATGTTTATCAGTGATTTTGCGATTTCTATTGCTTTGCTTTTTTCGCCTTCTTTAATACCTTCTTGTCTACCTTTTTTGATTCCTTTTCGCTCGGCTTCGTTTAATGCGCTTATCTTGTCTTTTAGAGTTTTTGCCCTCATTTCGTAAAG